>JAIBBR010000163.1 GCA_019694575.1 Myxococcaceae bacterium | reverse complement strand
ACGAACGGCGCCACACCCAAAGCCGCGGCACACGTCTCACGAAAATATTTCGCGCCCAATGCCACTGTCGCGGCTGATGCTTCGGGGGTAGGCCCCAACGGAGGCGCCACCTCCATCACGTCGCCACCCAAGAGCCCCACTTCGCGACCCAGCGTGCGAATCAAATGCACCAACCAGTCAGGTGTCAGCCCGCCCCCTTCAGGTGTGCCCGTCGCCGGAGCAAACTGCGCGTCAGTGCCGTCAATGTCGTTGGAGAAATAAACACCCTGCACGCCTGCGCGCTTCAAGTGCGCGATGACTTCTTTCAGCGCCCCGTCAGGGTCGGCAAGAATCTCCTTCGCCCAGAATTGACGCACGCCGAGCGTCGACTCCCAATGCTCACGCGTATGGCCCGACGCACGCACCCCCACTTGCACCAATCGCCCATTGCGCCCGAGCAATTCATTGGCGTGATAGCTCCAGGTGGCGAAGCAGTGCTTGATGCCCAAGCGGTCTGAGAGCAAATCGGTGTGCGCGTCGGGTTGCACAATGCCCCAGCGTTCACGGTGCACTTTGGCCAGCGCCGCCACGCCGGGGCCCGCGGTAGAATGGTCGCCTCCGAGCGCGAAAATTTTCGCAGCGGGGTTGAGCTCGAGCACCAAGTTCCACGCGCGCTCAGCGATAGAGAGTGGAGAGACCGGCAACGACGCCTGTTCCCATTTTGAAATTTGTGGGTAGAGCACGCCTTGCGTCACGGCCTTCTGCTCGGGGCTGAGCATCTCGTCGTGCAAAAGCTGCGGCACCACGAAGACGTCTCCGATATCGAGCAGCCCCGCAGCGTCACACAATTTCTGCCACGTACCGTCAGCCATCAGCGCCAGTCGCAACGCCTGGGGCGCCAAATTGGCTCCGCGCCGAAAACCCGCTCCCACATCTGACGGAATGCCCAGCACCACACCGCGTGCACTGGCAATTTTCGACAGCCGCGTGCGAAAGGCCTCGTCGACTTTCTCGGCTCCCGTCACGCCGTACAGCTGTTCTTGCAGCGCGGTCTGCTCGCGCTTACCGGTCGACACCAAGTGCACTCCACCCCCAGCCGGTCTTAAGAGCACCGCGAGCTCGTCTAAAGGAGTCATCACCATGAACGGTAACCCAGCCCCGCGATTTTCGCTTTGGTCCGGTGTAAGCGGGTAGCCAGTGGCCGCCACCCTACCCATGTCAAAACGCGTGAAACGCACCCTGCGCTATGGGCTGATTCGTCTGGCTTTGGCGGTGGTGGGGTTACTGCCCATCAACTGGGCGAGCCGCGTCGGTGCGGCATTTGGCACCTTGGCCTTCGCGTTGGCGGGCAGAGAGCGGCGCAAGGCGTTGGAGTCACTCACCACCGCGTTTCCCGACTGGGCGATTGCGCAGCGTGAAGAAACGGCGCGAAAGTGTTTTCGACATTTAGGAGCCGCCGCGTTCGAGCTTGCATGCATTCACCAGCTCGACGCGCAAATGCCGGCGCACGTGGCGTGGCCAGCTGAAGATCGCGCCCGCCTCGATGCCGCGTTGGCTCGGCAAAGAGGCGTGGTCTTCATTTCAGGCCATATCGGCAATTGGGAGCTGCTCGCCCGCCGCGTTTCTCTCGAAGGCTACCCGTGCCAGACCATCGCCAAAGAGACGAGCGATTCGCGAATGACGGCGTTGGTCGAACGTTTTCGCGCCTCAGCCAAGTTGAAGAGCATTTGGCGCGGTCAACCGGGCGCGGCCAAACACATGCTGCGTGCGTTGAAGGCCGGTGAAATTTTGGGCCTGCTGATTGACCAAGACACCAACGTGCAGTCGGTCTTCGTGCCTTTCTTCGGCAAGCCCGCCAAGACACCCCGTGCTGCCGCCGACTTGGCACTGCGCACGCAAGCCGCGGTGGTACTCGGGTTTTGCCAACGCCAGGGCCCCGCGCAGTACCAGGTCTCGATGGAAGAAGTGCCCCTGCCCAAAGGTGACGGAGAAGCCGCGGTCGAAGCGCTCACCGCCACCTTGACCGCGCGCATCGAAGCAAAAATTCGTGAAGCGCCCGAGCAATGGGTGTGGATGCACCAACGCTGGAAATCACAGCCGCTGTTGCCGCCGCCCCCGTCAACTTGAACTACATTTGGCGAACGAGCGCTTGCCCGCGCGCGAAGAGCTTCGCTACCGCGTCTTGTGCTTGTTGGGTAACGGCGTCGCGTGAAGCCAGCGTAAGGCCAGCCGTCGAAATCGGCTCGCCAATGACGAGCGCCGCGGGCAACGGCCGAATTGCCATTTTCTGCTTGGGCAGAATGTCGAACGTGCCCGCCAGCGCCATGGGCACCAACGGCACCTGCGCTTCTATCGCCAGCACCGCCGCGCCTTTCTTGAACGGGTGCAACTGCCCGTCGGGAGACCGCGTGCCTTCGGCGAAAAACACAATGTCCACCCGTTCACGCACCGCTTGCACCACTTCGCTCATCGTCTGCTTGTCTTTGTCTGAGCCAGTGCGGTCAACAAAGACATTGCCGGCGCGCTTCATCGCGGGGCCGAAGAACGGCACCTTCGACAGCTCGCGCTTGGCGATGAAACGCAGGCGGCGACGCACGTGTTTGAGCAACACCAACGCGTCGAAGTGCGACTGGTGGTTCACCGCCAGCACGAAATGGCCGAAAGGCAACTTCTCTAGGCCTTCAACCATGGTGCGCACGCCTGACGCCGCGAGCACCGAGCTCGCCCACCAGTAAAGCGGCGTATCGACATGCTCTTCACCCAAGAAGGCCAAGCTCGACACCACCGGCGTGAAAATGCCCGTCAGGCCGAACGCGGCCGTGCCCGACACCAAGGTGCGAAGGGTTTCATTCATACGAAGTCCTGAGCGGGAAAAAGCAGCACCTCGGCAAGGGTGCGCCGGCCGGTCATCAACATCAACACCCTGTCGAGACCCACCGCGATGCCCGCCGAGGGAGGCATCATCGGTAATGCCGCAAGAAACGCCTCATCGAGCGCGAAGGCGGGCCGGTTCTGCGCGCGGCGTTGCGCTTGTTCATCAAGTAAACGCCGACGTTGCTCGGCAGAGTCAGTCAGCTCTGAGAAGCCGTTGCCCAGCTCCACACCTTGCGCGTACAGCTCTACGCGTTCAGCAACGGTTGGGTCAGCGTCTTTCAATTTCGCCAAGGCTGCCATCGACGCTGGGTATTCCGTCAAGAACGTGGGCCGCTCGAGACCGAGTTTGCCTTCGACCTTCTGCAAGAAGAGGTGAAAGAAGACGTCGTCGAAGCTGCTTGCGCCGCCGACACGAATGCCCGCTTTCTCGGCCGCTTCTTTCAGCGATGAAAAGGTGGAGTGCACCCGAATATCGATGCCCGTCTCGCGCAGCACCGCGTCGCGCGCGGTGAGCCGCTCGTAGGGTGTTTTCGAAAACATGCGGCCGGTTGGGTTGACCGCGGTTTCGACGGCTGCCAGCGCTTGTTCCAAGTCGGCCATGATTGCCGTGTAGTCAGCGTTGGGCCGGTAGAATTCGAGCAGCGTGAATTCAGGGTTGTGGTGCGCTGATACTTCGCCGTTACGAAACACGCGGGCAATTTGAAACAACGGGCCAGAACCGTCGGCCAATAGCCGCTTCATCGCGTATTCGGGGCTGGTGTGCAGGTACAGCGAGCGGGCGTGCCCTACGTCGGTCTGCGGCAGAAAGTGGGTTTCGAACGGGTCGATGTGCACTTCCATGCCGGGGGTGGGCACCAGCTGGGGCGTTTCGATTTCTAAGTAACCTTGCGAGTCGAAGAATGCCCGCAAGGCGGCGTACATTGTTTGGCGCGCTTTGGCGGCAGCCCATTGCGTCTGGCTCGGCATGGCTCGACTCGTAGCGCTTTTTGACCTACAGCGCACAGCCGATGCGTCTGTTTCTCATCGGTAGCTTTCTATTTCTCTTCGCTGGGTGCAGCGCGGCCACCCCACAAGTACTGCCTGCCCCCGCCGACGCACCTGACGCTGGAACGCCGGGCTCATTGCAGTTGGAAGAAACGGTCGCCGCCGCGGTCAAGGCACGCGACCTTGCGCTGTGGGCACACTGGACACAAGGCGCTCCACTCAACCGCGCCACCGGCAACCCAGCCCTGTTCACCAAAACCACCCTCGACACTCTGCGCGCGGCGCAGCACTTGCCCCATGCCGACGTGCGGGGGCTGCGTAATCTCGAGGTCTACGTAGCAGGCGAAATGCTCTCAACCGCGGTAGAAGACGAAGACGTCGCGGTCTTCAATTTGGAAGCGTCGCTCACCTTTACTTTTGAAGGCCGTGAAGTGCCGTACCGCGATCTGACGCGCTTGCTCGCGGGCGAAAAGAGCGACAAACGCCGCCGCGCGATGTGGAGCGCCTCGTTGCCCGCGGCCAATCGGCTGGACGCGATGCTGCGCCGCCGCCAAGCCAAGGTACGGAGCGCGGTTGAGGCTTGGGGGTACACGTTCGACGGCTTCTTGGCCCTAATGCGGGGCGAAGACTTAGACACTTTGGCCGAAGGGGCCGAGCGTTTTTTAGACCTCACCGACGCACCGTGGCGCGCCACGCTCGAACGGCTGGCCCACTCGAAGCTGAAAACGACCGCCTCCAAACTCACCCGGGCTGATCTACCCGCCATCACCCGCGTACCACCCCAGGAGCAGCGCTTTCCCAAGAACGACATTTTTCCGCGCGCGATGGAAGTGCTCAAAGGGCTCGGCTTGCAAAACTTGCCTGGCTTCTATGTCGAGCCGTCAGATGATCAGAAAAAGAACCCCCTGCCGCTCACCGTGGCGCCAGGAGGTTCGTCTGATGTGCGTCTTTCTTTTCGCCCGCACGGAGGGCTGCGCGATCAAGCGGCGATGCTGCTCGAACTGGGCCGTGCACTCGCGCTCAAGCACTGCGATCAAGCCATCGAGCATTGCCGTCTGGGTAACCCGTTGCTCGCAGAGACCACCGCCTACACCCTGGCCAGCGTGACAGACGAACCCGCATGGCTGATCGAAGCCGGCGTCGCCGATGCCGACTTGGCGGAAATTCGGTTCAACGCCAAGGCCTACCAACTCTTTCGCGCACGCCGCGCGGCGGGGCTCTATCTTTTTCAGCTCTCGGCTTTAGACGCGACCGATGCCGAAGCCCAAATGATGTTCGCGCACACCTTGTCGCGGGCGCTGGGCATTGCTTTGAGCGACGAAGACGCGACGCGCTGGCGTGTCGAAAGCGAGCCGCTCTTGCGGTCGATTTCTTACCTGCAAGCGCTGGCGTACTCGCGCGTGCTGAAGCAGAAAATTGTTGAGCAGGTGGGCGCCACCTGGTGGAAAAACCCTCAAGCCAGTACCTGGCTCAAGCGCGAGTGGGCGCTCGGCACCCAACCCCAACCCGGTTCTTTCGGACGCGCGATTGAAGTGCTGGCCGCTGAAATGGCCCAATCGCCCTGAAGAGTGCCCTTCATTCGCACACTTCTTTCGATGAAGTCGTTCTTCCGGCGTGGCAAAAGGGGTGTCACATGCGAAAAATTTTTGGACTGATCGTCTTCGCCGGCGTCGTTGGTTGCAGTGCTGGCGGTGGAACGGGCGGAGGCAGCGGAGGCGGAAGCGGCGTCACCCTGCTGACGTGTTTTGAAGTGCTCCAATGCGTCAATAACTGTGGCTCGGCCGATGCGGGCAGTTGCGCCGATGGTTGTGTGGGGCGAGCGTCGAGCGCAGCGACGGCCCAATTGCAGGCTCTGGTCAATTGCGATCAAGCCCAGGGCTGCAACAGTGAAGATGCCTGCCTCGAAATGAAGTGCGCGAATGAGGTCAACGCCTGCCTTGAGCACACCGACGGCGGCATGACGTCGGGCACGGGTGGAGGCACAGGCGACGGCTTTCCCGCCCGCTACGAAGGCACGGTGACCGACGAAAACCCGAATTTTGGAGGCTTGCAACTGAAGTCAGTCGGCCAAGCGGTCTTCGTTCGTGATGACAGCGCAGACCCTCGCGGGCAATCGGGCATGTTTGCGTTTTATAAGCTGCAAAGCATTACCTACGTCGCCACCGAAATGGGAACGATAGGGCCCTGTACGATGACTGCGAGTGAAACAGTCACTTTTACCAACCCTTCGGCATTTGAAAACTTGGTAGCGATTCAGAAGCAGCGCGACGGCCAAGGGGCTTATGCCTACGACATCACCACCACGCTGAGCGCGAAGCGGTCCGGCGCATTGACCATTGCCTGCAACCCCGGTGGTACGTCGACGGCAAACTTCAACGCCGAGAACAACGTCGCCGCGGGTGTTCCCGGCCCGACGACGAGCGATTTGAAAGTCTTGAAAGCGACCGCCCAGGGAAGCAACGGTGGGCGCATTTGGAGTTGGGATCTCAAGGGCATGAATTAAGTGTCAGGGTTGGAAAGTCCGGCAACGGATTCGGCAATGTCACCAGTCTCACTACTGCGACTGACGGTCTGTGGCACCTTCGCGGCGTGCTCGCTCGGCGCTCAAAGCCGGCTCGCGACCTTAAAACGGGCCGCCTGCGCGCAGGCCTTCTCCTCGCTGGGAAAATTCCTTAAGTGATCACCTATGTATGCGGGCTAGCTTTGAACGTGTAACTCTTCAGGGTGACGATCGCATCCATACACGTAACTTGCGCCGCCGAGCACTACCTCTGGCCCAAAACTGTCTCCCATCTGGAAGAGAAATCGCATTGGTTGGTTGCACGTCATGCATTGAGGTTCGGGTTCCAGATAAGCCAGAACCCCTTTGCGAACGCCTCCGATGAATGTTTGCTTGTCTCCGAGCCCTTCAAGCAATGCGTTCAGCGCGACCTGCGGATCGCACCACGGCTCAAGCAGTGTTTTTATTTCGGGTACACGTTCCAGAAGAAACGGCCCCACGGACGCCTCGCCATCTTCTTCATCTTCGAACGTCGACTGCATTGCTGGAAGCCGGACGGGACGAAGAGCCACCTCGCGTAGCAGTTTCAGTTCCGAGGGCGGCTGTCGATCGTCCCAGGTGTCGCTCGCCAAGTAGCTCTCCGCAATCAACGCGCCATCCGCATATGGGCCGCCTCGCGTGAGCACACAAAACACCGCTACCCGCCGATGAGTCCACGGTTCCGGCAAGACGCTTGGCGCAAGCGCAATATCGAGTAGCGCAATCCATGGCGCTTCCACTCCGGGCCATTCGCAGTCTCTGGCTAGCTTTGGTACGCCGCCCCGCTTCGACGTGGCTTCCAGATACAAGGGGGCACTCACCAGCAATGTCACGCCGGGGGTTCTCGGCTCCCGCCGCGTCTATGAGCTTCATCACCTGCTCACGCGTCTTGAACGGAATCGAAGATAGACGCGCGAGATCATGGCGGCGACGATGATTGGAAACAACGGCACTTATCGCCAACGTGAGTCCTACCGCCCCCACCAGTGCTGCGCAGAACCAACTAGATTCCATAAACTCAAAGACGTAGCGAACGTAGACAAGGTTGCAGGCTTTCCGTCAGGGTGCCTGCACCATGCGACTACAACTGCTTGAGCAGCTCGGCCTTTTTGCTCGCGTACTCGTCTTCGGTGAGCAAACCGGCCGTGACGCTATTCAAAATGTCATTGCTCACTGGCCAAGCTCCCTCTTTGGTCGACAACCCGCCGAAACCCCCGTGCTCTTGCGCGGCAACATAGCGAACTTCTTCTTCGCAGCAATGGCAGGCAGCGTTCGTCATGGGTTTCCTTTCAGTGAATCAGACCGCGGGCGCGCAAAGCTTGGAGCAGCGGCCCGCATTGACAGTAAAATATATATAAATATCAGTTGGTTATAATCATATTTTGGAAGTTTGGAAAGTCCGGCACCCGCCTACATGCATCGGCATATTTTTAATTTATGCTTAGGCATATGCGAACCAGCATAGAAATCTCAGACAACCTTTTGGCCAAGGCAAAAAAAGTGATGCGCCGCAAAGGCGTCACGCTGCGATCGCTGGTCGAAGAAGGTCTGCGCAAGGTGTTGACCGAGGGGTCAACGGAAAGTGGTTTCACCCTGCGCGATGCGTCGTTTCGCGGGAAAGTCGGCTTGATGCCCGGCGTCTCTGAGGCCGACATTCGCGGCGCGCTCGAAGAATTCAACGAGGGCCGCAAGCCTTGAAGGCGATTGACACGCACATTCTCGTCTACGCGCACCGGCCCGACGTGAAGTGGCATGAGGCGGCGAAACGGTTTCTGGGCGCATGCGCTTCTGGAAAAGAGCCCTGGGCCATTCCCTTTCACTGCTTGGTGGAGTTCGCCGCTGTGGTGAGCAACCGGCGTTTGTGGCTACAACCCTCTTCTCCCGTGAATATCCGCGATCAGGTCGATGCCTGGCTCGAGTCTCCAACGCTGGAAGTGCTGTCAGATGAACGCGGGAGCTGGAAGATGCTCGCGGAACTGATGGAGCAAGGCCGCGTTGAAGGCGGTGCCATTCACGACGCGCGCATCGCCGCGTGCTGCCTCTTTAATGGTGTTTCGCAGTTGTGCACGCTCGACCGTGACTTCAGCCGGTTTCCCCAGCTGAAGACGGTCAACCCGCTCGCGACCTGACGTCAAAGCTACAACTGCTTGACTAAAACCATAGTTTGGAAGTTTGGAAAGTCGGGCACCCGCCTCTTCTACAACTGCTTGAGCAGCTCGGCCTTTTTGCTCGCATACTCGTCTTCAGTGAGCAAACCGGCCGTTTTGAGCTCATTCAATTCTTTGATGCGGTCAGCCACTGAGCGCGCTGCCGAAGCCGGAGCCACGGCCGCTGCGTTCGAAGCCGCCGCGTTCGCATTATTCTGCGCCTGCTGCTGCGCAAACATGTTGGCCATGCCGAAGCCCATGCCCATACCCATGCCGCCCATCGCGTTACCGGCGCCTTCTCCGCCTTTGGCCATGCCTTCCGCCGCGCCCAGCATTGCCTGGCCTTGCGCGTACTGCTGAAAGCCACCCGCCATCTTCGAGTACGCCGCGTCTTTCGACAGCTTCTTCAGCGTCTGCTCGTCTTCAGGCTTGATGCTCACCGTGAAATTACCGAAGCGCACCACGGTGACACCGTAAGGCTCGACGTGTTGCTTCACTCCACCAATGACTTCGGTTTCAATCTCTTCGGTAAAAGCGCCGCTCGTCACATCGAGCAGGGGCCACTTTTTCTTCACAATCAATTCGGCAATGCGATCGCGCGTCGTCTTCAGCACTTGGCTCTTGAACCAACCCAAGAACTCATCGTTCGACGCCTTGCGCATACCGACGAGGCCGAGCACCAACTTCTCGGGGTCATGCACTTTGAGCGAAAAGTCGCCGTACACCATGGTGCCAATACCCAACGATGTATCGGGGTCGCGCACGTCGCCAATGGGCCCACCGAACTTGATACTCGCGAACTCACGCAGCGTGACGAAGTACACCTCGGCGATGAACAGGTTGCCACCGGTCACCTTTTCCAACAGCGCCGAAATGAACGGCACGTTGTTGGTGTCGAGGTTGTGACGCCCGGGGCCCAACTTGCCGGCGATGACGCCGTCTTTCACGAAAATGGCCACTTCGTCGGCCTGCACCGTCAACTGGGTGAGCAGCCGAATGTTCCGCTCGGGGTACTTGTAGATGATGTCGTCTTTGGCTTCGTCGGCCCGGGCAATGAAGTTGCGCTGCGCCTCGGACTTGAAACTGTCTAAGATTCCCAACGTTTTCTCCTCGTGAAGAACGGGCGAAAGCTCCCACGTCTCACGTATGAAAGCCACAGACAAACTGTGTACGAATAACCACGCCGACCATTGCGATGGCTGGTCAGCGCGAGCGTTACTTGGTGTCGCCCTTCAACTTTTCGACCGTCGCGCTCAAATAGGCGCATGCCGTGTCGTGACCGAGCTCGCAGCCACGTTCCAAACGTTCCATCGCCTCGTATAGATCTCCGACAGGCTCGCCATAGTGAAGCGGCGCGCCGGCGAAAAAGCACCCATTGCTGACGCCGAGATCACAGGCACGGTCGGCGCGCATCGTCTCCTTGTCGCGGCCCAAAGACCAGCAACTCTCACCATCGCCCGCATCACAGCCACGCCGGTAAAGGGCGTCACGCATGTCTGGGAGCATCTTTACCTCAGCTTTTTCCCCGGCCCGAACTGCCAGGTAGCAGGCGTGGGGTACGGACGGGCACCGCTTTGAATAGAGTTCGACAGCTCTCGCTGACATCGCGTTGCTGCGCCGCACATCTAGCGGGTCTGCTTTATAAGAATACCACCAAGACAACCGCTCACAGTCTCCCGCGATGCCCTTCTCGCAGCCCATCTCCATCTCTGGAATAACGGCGGGCCAGCGTTTTGCCTTCTCAGAACAATTG
>JAIBBR010000162.1 GCA_019694575.1 Myxococcaceae bacterium | reverse complement strand
TAGACGTGAAACGAGCCTCATTGTAGGAGACGCGCGATGAGCGTTTCTGGGCGGCGGGAGGCTTCGAAAATCACGCCGTGGCTTTGGCGAGCAGCATTCGGTGCCGTGCTCTTGGGGTGTCTGTCGCTCGCTTACTTTGACGCCGGGCTGTCGTGGGACGGAAGCTATTGGCTGGTTCGAATCTTAGATTCGCAGGCCCCGTTGAACGACCTCGGGCGGCTGAGCAACTATGTCCTTCAGTTGCCCTTGGGCCTTGCGCTTCGGCTTACAGATGACGCGAGCCTTCTCAAAACCCTCTTCAACCTCACCTATGCGCTCCTCCCATTGGGGGCGTTGTGTTTGACCGCGTGGTTTCTTACTCCCGAGAAGAAGTCTCTGCTCGTCTTTGCATTCATGGGAGTTTGCATCGCGCAGCTGGGTGGCCGGTTCTTCCTCGTGGCAGAAGCAGACCTGGCGGTCGATTTTACTTGGCCCATTCTGCTGGGCGGGTTTGTCAGGCAAACCCGATGGCAGAGGTTGGCCTGGCTCACAGTCATTTTCTTCGTTGCCTTCATTCACCCCACTTCGTTTCTCTTGTTCGCCGCTTGTGCGGCCGCGTTGGGTGTGGCGAGTTGGGACCAACCGCAGTGCCGCCGGCCGGCGCTGCTCCTTCTGATTGCAAGTGGCGCCCGGTTTTGGTTGTTCCGGAGTGGGTGGGACCCGATTCCAGAGGGCGCGGGCGAGTGGGGGTACCTCAAATACCAGCTCACCACCTCTCTGGTTCACGGCCTGATTTTCTCAATTGCAGGCGGTTGGGTCGCCTGCGTTGGAATACTGGGTATGTACGCTTCTCGGTCTTTTCTTCGCCGAGTCTCGCAGACCTTGGTGGTGTTGGGGCTGCTCGTCAGTTTGGTATCGAGTCTCTATTGGGCGAAAGACATTTCGCATTGGGCACTCGCAGTCGGGTTTCGGGGTGCTGCGCTGTTCATCGGCAGCGCGTTCTTGGCCATAGGGGCTTTGGCCGCGTGGCGATTCACCGAACAAGGTGGCAATTGGGCGGGCGGCGTAGCGCTCGCTGCCGCGCTGATTTTTAGTAGCACCGTGTCAGTGCAAGGGTACCGGTGGCAGCAGGCAATCGCACGGTTCGAGGCCTTGCTGCGAGAATCGCCACACGCTTGCATTGAGCGAGCGGCCGTCATGCAGTTCGAAGGCACCCCCATTCCGTATTGGCATTTGCTTTCTCTCGCAATCGTCGTGCAAGGACGCGCTCCGAAAACACTCATTCAAGAAGACGGCGGGTGCGCCAAAGCCGCCGAGACGGGGCGTATCATGTTGGCCCCATGGCACCCGCGCGAGTTGTCGTCTCGGGGCTGGTACCAATTTCCAACGCAGGCGTCGCTTTCGAATGGTGACGCGCCGAACCGTCAGCTGCCGTAAGGGCGAGCTGCCCATCGCTAGTGAGGTTCTCGAGAAGCTGCTATGCCTCGGCCCCGGAGCCACGCCTTGGGTCGCCAAAAAATACTCCTCATCGACGACAGCGAAATCACGCTGGCGCTGGAAAAAGCGGCCCTCGAGCAACGGGGTTATGACGTGCGCGCGACGTCGACGCTGCTGGAGTTCGAAACGACTCTCAAAGGTTGGCAGCCTGATTTGATTCTCACCGACATTCACATGCCCGAGGCCAAGGGCACTGACATCTGCCGTACGCTGAAAAACGAGTACAACACCCAGAGCATTCCCATCGTGTTGTTCTCTTCGTTGAGCGAAGAAGAGCTGGCCAAGCTTGCTGAGCAAGTAGGCGCTGACGGCTACCTTTCGAAAGCGCAAGGGTTAGACGCGCTGGGCGAAAAGGTCGACGAGTTGGTCGAGAGCATTCTCTGGTGAAGCCGCTCTTGGCCCTTCTGGCCGCGTGGTGCGTGGTCAGCTGTGCGAAAAAAGACGTGCGGCCGCCGCAAGTTTCTACCCCGGCCCCGGGTTTCACGCTCTTCGTCAGCGCCGGTGTGAAAGGTTATTTGGGGCCCTGCGGTTGCAGCGAAAACATGCGTGGCGGCATTACCCGCGCGGCGGCCCAAGTGGCGCTCGCCAAAGCCTTTGGCCACCCAGTGCTCTACTTCGATGCGGGCGACACGCTGTTCGGCCAGGCGCAGTTGCCTGCTGAAGCGGTGCCGCAGCAAGAGCGCAAGGCGCGCACGTTGACTGAAGCGATGAAGGCAATGGGGTTGTCAGCCAAAGCCAATGGTCCGCTCGACGACGCACAAGGCGCGGCGTTTCGCGCTTCACTCGCCCTGCCCGAGCTGCCTGACAATCAACCGCGCACTTTCGAGGCGGGCGGTTTTCCCCTTACGGTGGTGAGTGGGCCGTGGTCGCCTTCGCTGGTAGAAGCTGTCTCGAAAGCCAGAGCATCGGGCGCAGCATGGGTCTTGGTGTTGCTGCAAGAAGACTGGCGCACCGCGCTCAGAAACGTCGACGACTCGCTCGAAGCAGACGCGGTGGTGGTGGCTCGGCCGGGCGAAGGCGCGGCGGCAGAAGAGAACCGAATGCTGCGGCGCAAAGTGCCGCTTTTTTCGCTGCAAGACAAAGGTCGCTCGCTATTGCGGCTCGACGTTCACCCCCAAAGCGATGGGCGCTTCGAGTTGCTCGCCGCCGGGGCCGAGACTGAACGAGAATTGAAAGGCCTCGACCAACGCGTCGAGCTGCTCAAGGCACAAGTCAACGAGCCGATGCTCGCTCCCGAGTTGCTGGCGTTGCGTAAAGCGAAGCTCGAAGAAATTATCGCTCGGCGCGAAGCCTTGGCGGCGACACCCGCGCAGTGGCCAGCGGGAAAAAACACCTTCACCGCGCGCTTTGTGCCCCTCGAATCGAGCTTGCCCACCGACCCCGCGATCGACGCGCTCGTGACGGCCTACGACAAAGACGTCGGCGCGATGAATGTGGCGTGGGCGAAGACACATTCTCCATTGTGTCCTCCGTCTGTTGACGCGATGCCTCGCTACGTGGGCAACACCCAGTGTCAACAGTGCCATGCCGACGCTTTCAAAGTGTGGGGCGAGAGCAAGCACGCGGCGGCGTACGCCACGCTCGAAAACAAAGGCAAAAACTTTCACCTCGATTGCGTGGGCTGCCACGTGGTGGGCTTCAAAAAGCCTGGAGGGGTGTGTCGCATCGATGAAGTGGCGGGCCGCGACCATGTGGGGTGCGAGAGCTGCCACGGCCCCGGCTCACGGCATGCCGAAGACACCGATGACAGCAGCATCGCCAAAGGTGATGACGCGCACACATGTCAGAAGTGTCACGATCAAGAGAACTCTCCCCATTTCAACTTCAAGGAATACCTCGCGAAAATCATTGGGCCGGGGCACGGACAACCAACGAACGCGACGAAGAAATGAGGGCCCCTTGTCTCGGGTTTGACCCACGGTTTAAGCACCTCATACTCTTGTAATTTATTCGCGTAAATGACCCTTCTGACGCTCACCTTGGCGGGCCTTTTGGCCGCCGACCTTCCACTGCCGCCCCCTCCACCGGGCATGGTAGAGCTCAAGGCAGGTGAAGCGCCCGCGGCCAGCACCGCGCTCGAAGCTGACGACGGCGATTCAGACAGTGAGATTGAAGAAATGCGAGCCGACGAAGCGGCCGCGCTCGACCCTCACGCCCACAGCGATGCCTTGCTGCGCTCGTCGCTCTCTCGCATTGGCTACGGCGAAATTCGCGACCGGCTCGAAAGCGCGCTCAAAGACGTCGACCTCGGCGCTGAAGAGCTGCCCTTTCAGCTCGGGCCGGTCACCAACCTTTCCACCTTCGACATCGCGATGGTGAAAGACCGCTACGACATACCGGTAGAAATGCAGCCGCTGGTGATGCAGTACATTCATTACTTTCAGGGCCCAGGCCGCAAATGGTTTCGCCGCTGGGTGTCTCGCTCGAGCCGCTACATTCCCCTGATGCAGCCGATTCTCGAAGAGCGCGGGCTGCCGCTCGACCTGGTTTATTTGGCGATGATTGAGAGCGGTTTTTCCACCACTGCTTATTCGTGGGCGCATGCCGCGGGGCCGTGGCAGTTCATCTCTGGCACCGGCCGTCAATACGGTTTGAAGCAAGACTTCTGGGTCGACGAGCGCCGAGACCCCATTAAGTCGACCCACGCCGCGGCCCAGTACTTGCGTCAGCTGCACAGCGAGCTCGGCCACTGGTACTTGGCGTGGGCCGGGTACAACACCGGCGGCGGCCGGGTGCGGCGCATGATGAACGCCTATTCGACGCGCGACTTCTGGGAGCTGTCGACACTGCGCGGCTTCGCCAAAGAAACCAAACACTACGTACCCAAGTTGATTGCCTGCGCACTGGTGGCGAAGCACCCCGACGCTTTCGGCTTCAAGCCCGAAGAGTTTGAGCCCGAAGGGCCGTTTCTTTTCGACGAGTACAAGCTGACGGGCGCTGTCGACTTGGAAGTGCTGGCCCGCGCCGCCGAAACCGACGTCGAGACGCTGCGCACCTTGAACCCCGAGCTCAAGCGGTGGTGCACGCCTCCCGCCACCGCCGCCGCGCCCTACGTACTGCGGGTGCCCAAAGGCAATGGAGCCCGCTTCGCACAGAACTTGAGCCAAATCGCTCCCGGTGAGCGGCTGAACTTCAAAGTGCACAAGGTGAAAAAGGGCGACACGCTCTCGTCTATCGCGTTGGTTTATAAAAGCGCCCCCGAGGCCATTATGCGCATGAACGGCATTCGCTCTTCGCGTGCGCTGCGCCTCAACGCTGAATTGGTGGTGCCGGTACCCAGTGCCCGCTCGTTGAAAGCGGGCCTTGCTGACGTAGGCATCGAGCGGCAAGTCGCGCGGGCGCGCCGTTTGGGCATTCAAAAAATTCGCCCCGAAGACGAGATTCCCGCGGGGCTGGTGCCCGAACGCAGGTGGGCGTCGAATGGCTCAGTGCGGGCTGAACAAGTCGAGGGCAAAACGCGCGTCACTTACGGCGTGGCTCCAGGCGATTCACTGTGGTCAATTTCGATGCGTTTCGATTGCTCGGTGCAGTCGATTCGCGAGTGGAACCGTCATTTACGGCCCGGCGTGCGCAACCTGCGTACCGGCACCGCGCTCACCATTTGGCCGGGGCCGAAAGCCAAGCTCGAAGACGGCAGCAAGAGTTCGGCCTTGCCGGCTCAAAGCGACAGCAGCCTCACGCAGCGGTAATTCGCGCGCCGAAAGGCCAGAGCGCCAGCATGGCCAGCTTCAAGTGCTGAAACGCGAAGGGTATGCCAATAACCGTCACCGCCAGCGAGACCGCGAGCGCCAGGTGGGTCAGAAAGATGAACACCCCGGCGAAAATGAACCACAGCACATTGAAGACGAAGCCCACCGGGCCACCGCGACCGCTGCGAAAGTCTTTGCCGAAGGGAAAGAGCGCCAAGCCCGCCACCTTGAAGCACTGCACCCCAAAGGGAATACCCACCACAGTCAGGCAGCACAAGATGCCAGCCAAAAGGTACTCGAGAGCAGTGATGAAGCCGCCTCCGAAGACGGCCCACAACAGGTTCAGCAGTAAGCGCATGGCTACCGTCTTATACTGTTTGGCATGAAGCCCTATTGCGTTGCCGTGGCGTTATTGATGCTGGCCTTATCGGGTTGCGCCACCGACCCTCGAGCTGCCCGCATAGGCTTAAGCCCCGGCCACAGCGTGGGCGACGCAGTGGTGATGACCGCCATTGCCGGCACCGCCGCAGTCGCCAACCGCGCTGCCGGCAATTGCTACGCCGCTTGCCCCAATGGCACCACCTGTAACACCACTACCGGAATGTGCGACCCGCTGCCTTGCCGGGGCTTGTGCGCGGTCGATGAAATCTGCGACGCATCGCAAATGATTGACCGTTGCGTGAAACGGCCTGCGGCAAGCCTCGACATCAAAGCGGTGACGCCGAAAGCCCAAGCGCCCACTGCTCCACAGGAGACGGCGCCTACCGATGCTCCGGTAGCGCCGAAATAAGGTGCGCGTTCTCGTCGCTCCGTTGGAATTCAAAGGCACGTTGACCAACCTCGCAGCGGCGCAGGCCATTGCCTTGGGTCTTTCGGGCAGTTTGGAGCACGTGGAGCTGGACATCGTGCCCATGGCCGACGGCGGCGGCGGCACTGTCGATGCGCTGCAGCCGGCTTTTGCCGATGCCGAAGAGCGGTTCACCACGGTGACGCACCCGCAAGGCAAGCCGCTCGAAGCGCGCTGGGCGGTGTGCGAAGGCGGCAAAACGGCGATTTTAGAAATGGCGAGCGCGTCGGGCCTCATGACCCTCGCCGAACATGAGCGCAGCCCGCTCGACACGTCGAGCCGCGGCACCGGCGAATTGATTCGCGCCGCCCTCGACGCCGGTTGTGAACGGTTGCTGCTCGGCCTGGGAGGCAGCGGCACCCATGACGGTGGGGTGGGCGCCTTGGCCGTGCTGGGAGCACGCTTTCTCGACGCTTCAGGGCAGGTGCTGGTGCCAACGCCCCGGTACCTCTCTCGCCTTCACCACGTCGATCTCAAAGGGCTCGACCCACGACTGAAAACCATTTCGCTCGAGCTTTTGTGCGACGTGCGCAACCCGCTGTTGGGTGAAGAAGGGGCCACGGCCATCTTCGCCGCGCAAAAAGGCGCCCAGCCGCACGAGCTGCATTTGCTCGACGGCGTCTTCGAACGCTTGGCCAACGCGGCGCACCAGTCGGCTCATGCTTTGTCGCCCCAGTTAGAAGGTACCGGAGCGGCGGGCGGCATGGCCTATGGGTTGGCGGCTTTCGCCGGCGGTAAACTGCAACGCGGCTTCGACGCCATTTCGGCGGCGCTCGACGTGTTCACCCACCTGGCGGCGGCTGACCTGGTGGTGACGGGCGAAGGTCAACTCGACGCGCAATCGGCTTTTTACAAAGGCCCCTACGCACTCGGCCGGTTGGGCCACATGCAGAAAAAACGCGTGGTGACTTTCGTGGGCGCGGTGAAGGGCTCGACCCAGCGGGTGCGCGACGCATTCGACGACATTGTCGCCACCACTCCACCCGGAAGCGACGCCGATGCGCTGCGGGCGAACGCCGCCACCTGGGTCACCGAAGCCGTGCGCAACTGGGCGCTGCGCACCACGTGGACGCGGTGAAAAAAACCATGAAAAACAACCCTGCACGGGCCTTTCCCGAAAACTGATTCTTCTGTTTTTTTTCGAGCTGCTCTCACCGCAAGGGAAGCTGGCCGCACCGAGCCTTGCTCCCTCTTTGGGGCTGTCCGTATCATTTTCAAATGTCCAACAGGGTACGGCGCAAACCCGTCAGAAATCTTCAGCTTCCTGAGCTCGAATTCAAAACCGACGACGCGCTGTTGCGCAGCGCCAAGCGCACGTTGAAGCAGCTTTCAACTAAGAAGGCCGACAGTTGGCAGCCTCCGCAAACGCCGGTGCCGCCTGCGCCTCCCCCTTCACCAGCGCCTTCAGGCACGGTGATTGTGCCGCCCGCTCCCGATGCTGCCCAAGCCGTTTCTCACCCTTCTTTGCTCGTGGTCACCGGTGCGCCGCTGCCCGCCATAGGTACCGACGGTGTGCCACGGCCGCCCCCCGCGCAGGTGCCCGTCATCACCGCCGGGCGGGGTGCTCAGACGCCTCCCCCCACCACCCCGCCTGCTGCCCCCCCCAGTGCGCCCCCCCACATTTCGCTCCCGGGTGGTGGGGCGAACATTTCCCTGCCGTCGACCGGCGTGGGCGTGATTGACCAACTGGCTTTGCCCGCCTACCAAAAAATAAAAGGCGAAGTTGAGAAGCTGCTCGCCAGCGAAGCTTTCAAAGCCCGCGACATCACGCTGGCTGACATGAAGGTCGGCGAGTTCTCGGGCGTCACCGTCAAGTCGCAATTTCAGGTGCTGTCCGACAGCGACCCGCTGATTGCAAACGACGCGGTGCGCAGTGCGTCAGTGGCCGCCGCCAAGGCCGCGAAACGGCCAGAAACCTGGGCTCTCACCGGCGGTGGCCTGTTTCCCAGCGTCGAAGTGGGCGCCACCATTCCCACCGGGCAGGGCCCCGACATCACGTTGGGCTTCTCAGCGGGCGTAGGCATTGGCTTTTCAGTGCTTGCCCCCTACCCGCACGACGCGTCGCTGACGCTCGACGTGGTGAAAAACAACTCTATCGCGATGCCGTTTAGCGCTGACGCGGCCACGGCGCTCAAAGCAGGTACAGAGTTCAATTTCACCGGCACCGGCAACGCGGCGGCCAACGTCAACACCAGCATTGGCAAAAAGCTGAGCAGCGCGTACGGAGGCATCAAGGTCACCGCGGGCGTGTGGGCCGACGTCGGCGTAAGCGTAGCCACCAATGCCGAGCTCAATTTTCGCGTGAAGCGTCTCGACGGCTCGAAGGTCTTCGTGGCCGTTTCGCAAGGCTACGATGTCAACGGAGCCGTCACCGCCGGCATTTCGGGTGGCGTCGACGTGACGCTGCCGCAAAAATTCCCCACCAATCCCCTTCCCGGTGGGGTGTTTGGCCCAATGGTCACCAAAGCGCTCGGCGTCAGCGCTATCACCCCTCAGAAACTTGCCGGCGAAATCAACAAGGTGCTCAAGTTCGACGTTCGGGCTGAAGCCGCGCAGCAGAAGTCGAGCCGCGAAATTCAGAGCTACGTCTTCGACTTGAGCAAGCCCGAAGCGCGCGCGGCCTACGAGAAGATGATGCACCTCGACTTCCGCGAGGCCGACAAGCAGGTTGAAGCCGCTCGCGCCGGCGCCGATACTGGCGTGAAGGCCGCTCACTACGTGGAGCAATTCAACGCCAACAGCGAGACGCTCAAAGCCAACCTGTTCACCTTAAAAGCGTTGAACGCGGTCTCGAAGCGCAGCACGCTGCACGGCAAGCTCGACACGGCGCAAGGCTCTTTCGAGTACGACCGCGCCGACTTAGAACGCAGCTACTCGGGGTTGATTACCAACTATTTCCGCGGCTCGCGTGAAGTGAAACGCGAATTGGTCATGCTCAAGCGCCCCTCGGGCGTGGTGGACAACTACTTTCACGTTCGCAGCGAAGTCGACAGCGACTACGTCACCAGCAAGTCAGACCTGCGGCAGTTTCTCGCGCTCAGCGAGCTGTCTTCGGGCGCCAACGAGGCAACCACCAAGCTTCGCAATGACGAAAAAATGTTGGGCAATTTCGGCACCACCAACCGCGTGGTCGACCTGTACGTCACCGACGCCGGCATCGAGCGGCTGGCCAAAATGAGCGAAGTCGAGCTCGAAGACGCCTATGCGTTGTACTTGCGCACCAAAACTGACGAGACGCCCCCTTCGCAGCCCAAGCCGTACTGGACCGGCCCCGGCCCCTGGGCCGACCGCGGGCACCCACGCCACGGCTTGATTATGAACGTGCTGAATTCTACCGACGGAGGAACGCAAGACGGGTTCAACCTCGACTCGGAGTACCGCGAAGCCACCGGCGGTCGTTCGCTCAACAGCGACAGTAATGACTGGCAAGACTGCCGCGATTTCGTGAAGCTGGTGCGCAAGCTGCAAACCGCGAATTCGCCGCAACAACGCGCACAAATGCTGGTCAACGCGCACAAGCAGCTGGGCTTTGGCCTCGACATGTTGGGGGCGCTCACCGCGTCAGTCGGCCCCGAGAACGTGCTCGTCAACGAGATGAGCATTCACGACAAGTCGCGCGAAATGCCCTTGGTGATTCACCGCGAGGGTGAAGTGCAAGACCCCCGGGCGTTGATTAACACGTTAATCAACGCGCCCCAGTAGCCAGAGCCCAGGCCAACATGCACAAGTTCGCCGCGTTTCTTTTGATGACCGCGGGTTGCGCCAGTGTCAACCGGGCCGGAGTACCCACCGTGGCCACAGCCGCGGAACCAGCGCCCCCTATCGATTTGTTGCTCGCACAACGGTTCATCGCCGAGCTCGATGCGATGTGCGCGGCCGATGGCGGCAAGCTGTGGGGCCGGTCGCTCGCGGGTCCCCTCATTTTCGTCGACCCCGTAACCCGCTACGCGGTCTCTAATCGCGCCGATACGCGCGGAGTTTTGAAAGCAAAAGGCACCCTCTTCGTCGGCCCGCTTTCTGACGATGTTCTCCTTGCCAATACCGCTGTCGAGTGGGACGGCTCCCGATGGACGATGGTGATATGGGCCTCTCTTGTCGACGCGCCTAATGCTCAGCGCCGAAAGCTCCTCGCCCACGAAGCATTTCATCGCGTTCAACCCGAACTGGGCCTGCGAGTTCCCGACGATCTCAACACTCACCTCGACACCAAAGACGGACGGGTATTGATGCAACTGGAATGGGGCGCACTCGAAGTCGCGCTTAACGCCCACGACG
>JAIBBR010000161.1 GCA_019694575.1 Myxococcaceae bacterium | reverse complement strand
GATTCCACCCCAACCGCGTTTCTCAATGGGCGTAAACTCACCCTCGGCTGGACAATTGAGTCTTTGCTGCTCTCTATCGACGACGAAATGGAATGGGTCGGCAGTAACAACAACTGGCCCGTGAACTAAACGTGGACCCTCGCTTTACGCTCGATACCGACGGCACCTTGCACACCCCTGACGCGGGTGAACAACGGGCCATGAGCAAGCGGGCGGGCGTTTATACGTTGGCCCGCACTTCGCCCGACTGGCTCTTGCTGCTGCGCACGCCGGCTCAGGGCGGCACGCTCGAAGCCCGGCCTCGCGTGGTGCTCGCGGGCGACTGTGCTTCGTTTCCACTCGCTGACTTGATTGCCTTTTTGGGTCAGTCGCGGTGGTCGGGGTTGCTCAAAGTGGTGAGCCCCTCGGGCGAGCGCACCTTGGCGCTCAAAGAAGGCGAAGTTCGCTCGGCCACCTCTGACGCGCACGCCGACCGTATTGGCGAAGTCTTGGTGCGCTTCGGTTTCGTGAGCCGTGCTGACCTCGACGCGGCGCTGCGCAACAACCCGCCGTCTCGCATTGGCCGCGCGCTGGTTGAACAAGGGCTGATTCAAGCCCACGACTTGTTCAAATGCCTCACTGAGCAAGTGAGCGAAATTTTTCACGGGCTCATGCTGTGCACCGAGGGCGCTTTTCTGCTCGTCGATCAAGAAATGGACGAGAAGATTCACAATCTGAATCTGTCGACCCAAAGCCTGTTGATGGACAGCATTCGCAAAATCGACGAAATGGCGCACTTTCGCCGGCGCATTCAGCACGGGCGCCTTTACGTGGCGAAAAAGCGCGAGTCTGACGGCAGCTTGGAGCCCGAAGAAGAGACGCTGCTCGCGCTGTGCACCGGTACCCGCACGCTCATCGAGCTGGGGCAGGCCGGCCGTCTTTCAGAGTTCGACGCCACCCGTATTGTTTACCGCTTGCTCGAAGGCGGCTACGCCACGGTGTCTACCACGCCGGTCACCCACGACCCGGGCCACGCCACGTCAGCAGGCTTCGACGCCGGCCACAGCGCCAACATTTCTGACGAGGCGAAGCGCATCATCAACGTCTTCAATTTCATTTTTCGTGAAGTGCGCGATGAAGTGGCCCGGCGCGGTCAACTGTCAGCCTTCTTGAGCTCGGCCAACGCCGCCTTGCGCGACAACAACCTCTCTTCTTCTCCCCTGCTCGAAGACTTGTCGTTCGGCCCCGATGGTCAGCTTTCGGCCTCACAAGTGTTGGAGCAATTCGACCGGGTGCGCAGCGAGCTGGGCAATGGGCCGTTGGGCTCGTTGCGGCAAGCGCTCTCTGACGTGATGTTTTTTTTACTCTTTCAAGCCGGCGAGCTGCTCGAGCAGCGTGCCGACGAAGACTTGGCGCGCCGGGTGAAAGAGCTGCTCGCGACGCTCGAAGTGAAATGATCCATGACGCAGCGTTTGTCGGCCGGCGTGCCTGCTTGTGGAGGCACGTTCAAAGAAACCCCTGAAGACTTCGAGGTAGAAGAGCTGCCCGCCTATTTGCCCAGTGGCGCGGGTGAGCATTTGTTTCTGTGGGTCGAAAAGCGCGGCCTCACCACCGCTGACTTGGGCCGCACCCTGGCGCGGCACTGCGGGGCGAAAGAAGACGTGGTGAGCTGGGCGGGCTTGAAAGACAAGCAGGCGCTGACGCGGCAATGGCTGTGTTTGCCCGCCAAATTTGAAGCCGAAGTGAGCACGTTTTCGCACCCCGAAGCACGCGTGCTCGAAGCCAAACGGCACAGCAACAAGCTGAAAACGGGGCACCTAAAAGGCAACCGCTTCAAGGTGCGACTCAACGGTGTGACCGACACCGGCGCCGCCAAAGCTGCCTTCGACGTGCTGACGCAGCGTGGCTTGCCCAACTATTACGGAGAGCAACGCTTCGGCGTGGCGGGGCGAAACGCCGAGCTCGGCCGCAAAGTGCTCATCGACCACCTGCGTTGTTCGCCCTTCGAGAAAAAAATGTTTCTCTCGGCGCTGCAGTCGTCGCTGTTCAACGCGCTGTTGGAAGAACGGTTGGCGAGCGAGACGTTTGACCAAGCGCTGTTCGGCGATGTGCTGAAGAAGCACGCCACTGGGGGTGAATTCGTGTGCACCGAGCCCACCGTTGATCAACCGCGCGTCGCGGCCTTCGAAGTGTCTCCTGCCGGGCCGATGTTCGGGCCTGAGATGACCGCCTCGGCTGACAGTGTGCACGCGGCTGAAGCAACCGTATTGATGAAAAACCGTCTCGATTTCGACTGCTGGAAAAACGGCGGCAAGTTGACGCTGGGTGCCCGCCGTCACTACCGGGTGCTGCTGCAAGACCCGGCGTTCTCGATTGCCAGCCCGAGCACAGTGCAGCTTTCGTTCGCGCTCCCCGCGGGCAGCTACGCCAGCGTGGTAGTGGACGAGCTGCTCAAGCCGTAAGACGACAGCGCCGCTTCACTTTTCACCGTGGAGCGACGCTGTGAAGTCTTCTGTTCGCTAAAAGTTACTTACGGTATTCCCAACCCTGGCGGACGTAAGGCTTCACCTCATCGAACGTCATGCCGGTTTTGGTGTCGTCCCATTCATCTGCGAGCTTGGTCTCGAGAGCGTCGTTCCAATCGTTGAATTTTTGACCGTACTCGGTGCGCGCTCCGAAACCGTACGAAAGCGCAGGCTCGAACTTCTCGAAGTCTTGCGGGTTCGGTTGGTTCCCCGGGGGAATCGCCTGCTTCCCGGCCGCTTGTTTGACCGTATCGTCTACGTCTTGGTTCAGCGCTTTACCGCCCTTGATGTTGAAGTCGGCTTTGGTCTGCGCAAAGTCGCGCCGAAACGCTTCCTTCACCTTGTTCCACGCCGTACCGTGTTTTTCGTCGTTCCAATAGTCAGCGTGCCACTGCATTTTTCCGCTTTGGGTAGCCATTTTCGTTCTCTCCTTGAAAGCGTCGCGTTGGGTGTCGCTATGTGAAATGCGCGCACCGGTTCTGCAAACGCTTCGCCAAGCGTCGAGTGACGACATCTCAAACAGTTACAATTGAAAGCAGTTCGCCCCGCCGCCCCGCTGAGACATTTCGCAACGAAAGGTATGCGCTGACTCGCTACTCTTTGTTGTTCATGAACAGCGCCACCTGGTGCGACAAGTACGAGAGAATACCAATTTCGTGCTCGAGAAAGCTGGGGCCCGCTTTGCGGTTGAGCAACTGCAGACAACCAAACGAGCGGCCATGCGACATCATCGGGGCGCAGGCGAGCGACTTGGTCTCGTAGTCGACCTTTTCACCTACGCCTGAATAAAAGCGCGGGTCTTTTTGCACGTCAGAAATCGCCACTGACACACCTTCAGCCGAGCAAAACCCGGCGATGCCTTGACCGGCCGGCACCACGATTTTCGAGCGCAACAAGTCGGCGGCTTTCGGCCCGCGCGCCACCAAGAACGTCAAATCGCCCGAGCCGGCGTCAGCCTTCAAAATCGAGCCAGCGTCGGCGGGCACCTTTTCAAGCGCCATGTCCAAGATGAAATAGAGGGCTTCTTCGTCTGTCTTGTAGCTGTTGATTTGCTGCACCCGCTCGAAGAGGTCGGCCAAGGTGTCTTCGATTTGCTGCTTGAGCTCGCGCTGCCGCTCAGGGCTCGACCGGGGGCGGCCAATCACGCCCGAAATGGGCTTGGTCGGCGCTTCGAGCTCTTCGATGCTGCTCACCTGAATGCGCGGCGAGCTCTTATTCGACACGGCTTTGTGCCGAACCGGCGGCGGCGGAAAGTTCGCGGCCGGCCCCGGCGGCTCGGTCTTCACTTCAGAAACGTCCAAGCCAATGACCGTTTTCTGGGTGTCGGGCGTAGAGCCTGGCAATGGCCCAGAAATGGTCTTGGCCATCTCGTCGATGCGCACCGCCGGCATGCGCGCTTGTGACGGGCGCTTCACCGCAGCGCGGGCTGCTTCTTCGTCTGACAGCTCGCGAATGCGAAACACCCGGCCGCTGCGTGCTTCGGTGACGTGAACAGAATTGTCGTCTTGAATGTCGACCATGACGTTCTGCACGACATTGCCTTGTTCGCCGAGCTTGAGCAGGCCGGCTTTGAGCGCGGCCATCCAGTTGTCGGCTTCAACCTTGAACGTGGCGTCAGACGCGGCGGCATCAAGCGCGGGGATGTAAACCTCGAATTTGGCCATGTGCCTTGGTACCGGATTTCAAAGAGTTAGGGAACGTTGTCTGTTAAGGAGCTTAAGTATGTCTGAAGACAAAGGTCTGGGCTCGAAAATACTTGGCCTCTTCGTTGAGAAAGGCGCCGGTGACCCTGGCGACGAGGCGGGTTCGACTGAGAAAACCCCCGCCGAGCTGGTCGCGGAGCTCGCCGGTCAAGCCGGCGTGGCCCCCCGCCCTGCCAATGGGCCTTTGCCCCCAGGCCTGAAGACCGACAAGATGACAGGTGCCACCGCCGACTTCGACACCCTGTTCAAAGACGCGGGAATGGACATCGCCGAGCTCGAACGGGTGAAGAAGGCCGAGGAGCTGCTCAAGACGTTGCCCGACAGCGTGCCCCACGAAACCAAGAAGCAAATCGTCGAGAGCTCGCTCAAGGCTTTCGGTTTCGAAATCGAAAAAATCATCACCGCGGCACAAAACCAAAAGCGCGCGCTCGATGCGTACGTGAAGGTCAACGAGCAGGCCACCGCCAAGGCGATTGCCGACAATCAACAGCAAATCGCTGCGTACAACGAAAAAATGGCTGCTCTCAAAACCGACATCGAAAAGCGCACCACCCAGTTGGCCGCTCTTTCCACTTCAGCCACTTCGCGCAAAGCGCAGGTGCAGAAAGTGCTCGACTTCTTTCACGTACCGACTTCTGGGGGAGCGGTCTAAAGCTTCGCTCACACGACAACGTTTTTTAGGGGAGATGTATACACATGAAGCTGACTCCTTTCGGTAAGTTGTTCTTGGTGCTGGTGGTGTTGGGCGTGGTCGGGTTTCTCGGCTACTCGCGCTACGGCGCTGAAGTTCGCCAATGGGCCGGGGTGAAAGGAGCCACCCCGACGACCGACACCAACGCGCCGCACGGCACCAGCGCGGTCAAACACGCTGACAACGACATCTCGAAAGACGACTTCAACAGCATCAGCCACGGCCTCACCGATGCCCCCAACAAGGGTGAGGTGGCTGTCAACGCAGGCGGTGACGCGGTCGGCGCCGGCAAGCTGAAGCGCGCCTTGGTGGTGGGCATCAACACCTGGGCCGGCCACGCACCGGGCATTGTCGCCAACGGCGGTTTGGAGCCGGGCAGCGCCACCTCGCTCTACAAAAAGAAGTACGGCATGGACGTGAAGTTCGTGCTCCTCGAAGACCCGACCGCCAAGCTGGCCGCGTTCATCAAGGGCGACATCGACATCATGTGGGACACCGTCGACAGCTACGCGCGTGAAGCGAGCGAATTGGCGGCGCAGAACATCAAAGCCAAGTCGATTCTGCAGCAAGACTGGAGCCGCGGCGGCGACGGCATCGTGGCCGAGAAAACCATCAAGTCGGTTGAAGATTTGAAGGGCAAAAAAATCGCCACCACCCAGTACACGCCGTCGCACTGGCTGTTGTTGTTCCTTCTGTCGCAGTCAGGCTTGTCACCGGCCGACCGCAACGCCATTGAAAAAAACTTGGTGATTACCGCCGAAGCGCCGCAAGCCGCGGCAATGTTCAAAGCCAAGAAGGTCGACGCTGCGGTGACGTGGGAGCCTGACTTGTCGGGCGCGGTCTCGGCGCGTGGCGACGAAGCGCACATTTTGGTCAGCACCACCGCCGCGACGCACGTCATCGCCGACACCCTGGTGGCGCGTCAGCAGCTCATCGATGAAGCGCCGAAGACAGTGCAAGACTTCATCAACGGCTGGTTCGACGCGATGAGCGTGATGAAAGAAGACCCGCAAGGCACCAACCAAGTGGTGGCCAATGCGCTCAAGCTCACACCCGACGACGTGTCGGGCATGCTCTCGGGGTTGAAGCTCACCGCCTTCGCCGACAACGCGCTCTTCTACGGCATCACCGGGCCCAAGCCGTACTTCGACTCGCTCTTCAACGGCGCCTTCGTGATTTGGCGCAAAAAGGGCGTGGTGACCAAAGTCGTCGACGCGAAAGACTGGGGCGATTCACGCTTCGTCGCCGCGCTGGCCGACCAGTACAAAAGCCAAAAAGTCGAAGAGAGCTTCGCGTTCAAAACCAAGCCCAAGCTCAATGACCGCGCCATTGTGAACAAGAGCTTGTCGATTCACTTCACCACCGGCTCTGACGAAATCATGCCGGGCAGTTACTTCACGTTAGACGCGCTGGGCGAAACGATGCTGTCGTTCGGCAACACGTACCTGCAAGTCGAAGGCAACACCGACTCGCGCGGCCAGGCCGAGGCGAACAAGTCGCTTTCGCAAAAACGCGCCGAAGCGGTGAAACAGTACCTGGTGACGAACTTCCAAATACCGCCGCAGCGCTTCGTGGCGGTGGGCAAGGGCGCGTCGAACCCCGTCGCCAGCAATGAGACCGAAGATGGCCGCGCGCTGAACCGGCGCACTGACATCAAGGTCGTGCTCAATGCCAACTAGGCGTAAGGCTCCGCTGTGGGCTTTGCGCACGCCAATACCCGCGCAGACAGGCCGCATTCTCGGCGTCACGTCGGTGGTGCTGGTGCTGGCCGCGTGGTGCGTGTGCAGCTACGTAATGGTGGGCGAGGCAGACAACCGCCGCCCGTTGGTGCCCTACTTCTATTTGCCCGCGCCCGACCAAGTGGTGAAGGCGCTCATCTATCTCATCTACGAGCAAGACCTCTTCGGTTCGATTCGGGTCAGCGCGCTGCGCATCATTTACGCGCTGACGTTGAGCGTGGCGGTGGCGTTTCCTTTGGGGCTCTTGATGGCCAGCTTCGAAGTGGTGAACCGTTTTTTTGACCCGCTCATCGCGCCGCTGCGCTACTTGCCGATTACCGCGTTCATTCCCCTGCTGATTTTGTGGTTCGGCATCGACGAGCAGCAGAAAGTCGCGTTTCTTTTTCTGGGCACGGTGGTGTACCTGCTGCCCGCGGTGGTCGACGCCATTCGCGCGGTGCCCGACGAAATGGTGCAGACCGCGTACACGCTGGGCGCTTCGAAATTTCAGGCGATTTATTCAGTGCTGATACCCGCCGCGCTGCCGCAAATTTTCGACGGTTTTCGCGTGATGAACGCCATCGCGTGGACGTACATCATCTTGGCTGAAATGGTGAACGCCAAGTCGGGCATCGGTTACCTCATTTTTCAGGCCGGGCAGCGCAACAAAACAGAATGGCTCTTCGCCGGTATCTTGGTAGTGGGCGTGATTGGCATTCTCACCGATGTGGCCATTCGTGGCATGAACCGGCTGCTCTTCGCATGGAGAGAAGTCGATGCCTGAAACCTCCACGGTCCCTCCCAAGCTCGAATTGAAGAACGTGTACATGAGCTACGCCGACCGGTCTGGAAAAACGGTGCAGGCGGTAGAAGACGTGAGCCTTTCTCTCGCCAACAAGCCCGGCATCGGCGAGCTGGCGGTTTTCTTGGGCCCTTCTGGCTGCGGCAAGAGCACGCTTTTGAAGGCGGTGGCGGGGCTGCTCACGCCTGATTCTGGCGACGTGCTCATCGACGGCCAGCCGGTAACGGGTACTGGCCGCGACCGGGGCATGGTTTTTCAGAGCTACACCTCGTTCGCCTGGCGCAGCGTGCGCAAGAACGTGGAATACGGCTTGGAGCTGGCGGGAGTGCCCGCGGCTGAACGCAAGAAGCAAGCGCTCGAATTGGTAGACCAAGTGGGCTTGAAAGATTTCGCCGATGCGCTGCCCAAGCAGCTCTCGGGCGGCATGAAGCAACGCGTGGCGATTGCGCGCACCTTGGCCAACCAGCCCAAAGTGGTGCTGATGGACGAGCCCTTCGGCGCGTTAGACCCCCAGACACGCTGGGGCATGCAGACTTTGATTTTGGACATTTTGAAAAAGCAGGACAACACGGTGCTCTTCGTCACCCACGACATCGCCGAAGCGGTGTTTCTGGCCGACGTGATTTTCGTGCTCTCGCACCGGCCAGCCAAGGTGCTGCACCGGGTCGACGTGCCCTACTTCGAATCGCGCGACGCGGCGGTAAAACAGTCGGCAGAATTCAAGCGGGTTGAAAATCAATTGCTCGAGCAGCTGCATTCGCTCCAAGTCCAGGGCAACATTCGCGTCGGTCTGTAGAGGAAAACAAGGCACCGATGGCGTCGAGCGAACAGCCCAACTACCTGAAGGCGGCATTCGCCAACGTGTACAACCTGTCGCTTTTGGGCGGCGCGGCGGTGATGGCGTTTGCGACGGGTGACTGGTTCATCGGCGCGGCCGCGGTGGGCGTCGAAGCGCTGTGGCTTTTGGTGGGCCCTGATTTCAAGCCGTTTCAGCGCGCGGTGAACCGGCTCGAACGTGAAGAGCGCGAGAAGAATGACCGCCTTCGCGTGCAAAAGTTGATGGAGACGTTGCCCGAACGTGAATGGGCCCGGGCGCATGCGCTCGACGAATTGCGCCGCGAAATTGAGCGCGACATGCAGCACAACCCGTCGTTTCAAGCGGTGTTGATGCAGGCCGAGCTCGACAAGTTGTCGCAGCTGCACACGTCATTCGTGACGTTGGCCAACGCGTGCGTGCGCGCAGAAGCGTACTTGGGCGCGGTCGACCGGCGCGACTTAGAACGGCAGATGAATGCCCAAAAGTCGATGCAAGAAAAAGGCGGTGATTCGACGGTGGTGGAGCTTGCCCGCAAGAACGCCGCAGTGCTGCAGAAGCGGCTCGACACCATTGTCGACATCGAAAATTTCTTGGCGCGCGCGCGTGGGCAAATGACGTTGATTGAAAACTCGGTTCGGCTGTTGCGCGATCAGGCGCTCACCATGGCTTCTCCCGCGCAGTTGGGTGAGCAGCTCGACGACTTGCTCCATGGCGTCGATGCGATTGCTCAGTCTGCCAAAGACACCGAAGCCTTGGTGGCGGGCATGCAGTTCGACCCCGTGGCGCCGATTACCGCGGGAGACGACCGCGCTTCGACTTCTACCGGCCGCGTGCAAAGCCGTTAATCAGGGCCAGAAGAGGCCTACGGTGCACGGTGGGTTCGCCAATGGTCCAGTGCGACTTCAAGGGCATCTTTGCCAGGCTCGACCTTGAGCTTCGGCGCGAAGCCGGTGCCTTCAAGGTAGCGCCCGTCACGAAACTTCCAAAAATCGGTCGCCAGCTGTACCAGCACGTGACTGTAAGGCAACACCAACATGCCAATGTTTCCGAAATGCACATAGCCGCCTGAGTTTTCGCCAACAGTGATGATTTGTGGATGGGTTTCGAGCAGCTCGAGCAGTGATTCGCACGATGATGCACACTGGCGATCGATCAAAACGTAAGCTGGGTGCCGAATGCCTTTTGTGGATTGTAAGGCAGTCCACCTTCGATCGGCTGCTCGACTTCGGCGGTAAGCTCCCCGCGTTCCGCCCGCTGAAACTGTTCGACTCGTTGGCTGCGTGATTCGACCAGCCAATGAGGTGCGGTGTCACCAGACCGTCGGTATCGCGCCATTTCGAAAGTGTTGTCGTTGGTCCACAGCGCCATCGTCGCGGGAGTCTTGCTGATGATTCTGGCTTCGACCGCGGTGGGAGCGTCTTGGCCAAACAGGTAGGCGGCAACGGTGCGCATCGTGGTGTCGTCACCTCCACCATTCCCGCGAAGATCGATGATGAGCGTGGGCGCGTCGTAGATGAGCTCGATCAACTTCTCTTCGAACCCGGCCCAACCTGGGTCTTTGGGGTGGGGCAAACGGGTAATCGACAAAATCGGAATCGACAAGCCCCCGACGGATTTTTCAACCACACCCCACGGCTTATCGTCGCTTGCGTTGCGCACGTTGGGGCCAACTTGGCCGGGGGCAAACAACGCCTTTCGCGGCTCACCGCACAGTGATTGACCTTTGCCCTTCACCACCTTGGCCATCAAGTGACGATCGGGTACGCCCACCAGAACGCTGTCGATCCGTGTGCACAGTTCATTCGAGCTGAGCGGTGCAGACAGAGCGATACGCCGCAGCTTCTCGATGGTCGCCGCCAGTACACCTGCTGGTAGAAATTTTCTGCCGCCGTAGCCCTGCTCGAGCGCAAAGATTACATATTCAATATCGCGGCGTGCCTGCTCGGGTTCAACACGTCAGGTTTGATCGGCGCAGAGATTTCGAGGGGTTGAGATGAGGGTATGGCAGTCGAGGAATGATTCGAGGGCGAAATTCCTCGAGCCGGGCCCGCGACGGCCAATTTCGGGCTCGCGCCCTTCGCT
>JAIBBR010000024.1 GCA_019694575.1 Myxococcaceae bacterium | reverse complement strand
TTAGAATTGCGCCGCCGCGCGTTTCGCGCCCTGCGTGAAATGTTGGCCCGCGTGGCCGAGCGTTACCCACTGGCGATTTTTTTAGACGACTTGCAGTGGGGTGATGACGAGAGCGCAGCGTTGTTAGAAGCGATTTTACAGCCTCCCGACGTACCGTCTTTTCTCTTTGTCGCCGCCAGCCGGCCCGTGCGCGACGGCGCGAAAGGCGTGCTGCTCAAGTCGCTCGAAAAAATGCTCGGCGAGGTGCACCACCCTGTGCCCCCGCAGGCCATGGTCACCCGGTTGTCGCTGGCTCCGCTCGAAGGGCCCGCGGCCGAGTCGTACGCCCGCTCTTTGCTGGGAGGCATACCCGGCGACATCAAAGCCGTGGTGCGCGAAGCAGGCGGCAGCCCGTGGCTCATCGAGGCGCTGGTGTCATTGATTCAAAGCCGTGGTGCGGGGCCTTTGGGCGCGGCGACGTTGAGCGACTGGGTGAAGGCGCGCATCGAGGGCCTTTCGGAACCCGCGCGGCGGTTGCTCGAAGTGGTGGCGGTGGCAGGGCGGCCAGTAGAGCGGTTGGTGGCCTGGCACGCGGCGGCGCTCGATGCCGAAGTGTCAGACCCGCTCGTGGGCCTAAAGGCACTGCGCATGCTTTCTACCACGCAGATGTCGCTCAACGACGAGTGGCTCGAGGTGTACGACGAGCACCTCGGCAAAGCAGTGCAGAGCCAGCTCACCCCCGCCGCGCAATGCAGTATTTTTCTGAAGTTGGCCCAGGCGTTAGAGGCGAGCCCCGGTTCAGACGCCGAGACTTTGGCCGACTGGTACGAGCAAGCGGGCGAAAGCGAGAAAGCGTCGCAGGCAGCTGAAATGGCGGCGGTGCGGGCGATGTCGGTGTTGGCTTTCGAGCGCGCGGCGCGGCTCTTTCGCCGGGCATTGGCGGGCAAGCGGGGCAGCGAGTTTGCGCGGTTGCTCAAGGCCGGCGCCGACGCGTTGGCGTTGGCGGGGCGCTCGAAAGAAGCGGCCAGCACGTATTTGTCGCTGATTGAATTGGTGACGCCGCACGAAAAGCTCGACTACCAGCGGCGCGCAGCCGAGTTGCTTTTGCACAGCGGCCACTTCGAAGAAGGCATCGCGGTGTTGAAGGCGGTGCTGGCTGAATTGGGCGAAGTGAACCCCGCGTCGCGGCGCAGCACGCGCTGGTTTGCCATTTACAACCGGCTGCGCGTGCAATGGCGCGGGTTGGGCTTTCACTTGCGGGCCGAAAAAGACGTGCCTGCGCCAGAGCTGTTACGCGTCGACGCGTACTGGGCGGCGGCGAAAGGTTATGGCCTCATCGACCCGCTGCGCGGCAACGCGTTTCAATTCGTGCACTGCCGTCACGCGCTCGACTGTGGCGAGCCGTACCGTGTGGGCCGGGCGCTGGCGCTCGAAGCCGGTTTTCATGCGCTGCAGGGCTTGCCGCACCGTGAGCAAACGCTCGAGGTGCTCGGTCGGCTGCGGGCGTTGATTGACGCCAACCCCAATAACCACTTGGAAGGCCTGCACACCCTGATGACGGGTTGCGAAGCGCTGGGGCAAATGCGCATTCACGAGGGCCGCCCGCATTTCGAAAAAGCCGAAGCGATGTTTCGCGAAAAGTGCCCCGGCATGACGTGGGAATCTTCAACCGCGTTGCAGTACCTGGTGCAGACCGAGCTCTTCATGGGCGAATTTTCAGAAGTGCGCACCCGCGCCCGAGAAGCCGAAGGCTCGGCCGGCGCCCACCGAGACATCTACGCGCTCACCAACATTCGCGTGCGGGCCACCCCCTGGGTGCGGTTAATGGCCGACGACCCGGTGGCAGCGCGCAACCGCGTCGACGATGCGCTCAATTCTTTCGTGCGCGAAGGTTTTTTCGTGCAGCACTTTTGGGGCTTGCTGGCCACGATGGCTTCGTACTTTTACGAAGGCAATACCGACGAAGCGAAGCGGCGCTTCGACGCGCGGCGGGCCGACATCAAGGCCTCGGGGCTGCTGCATATTCAGCTGGTGCGCATCGTCACGCGCTATCACGAAGGCCTGATGGCGCTGGCGACGGGTAACCTCCAAGACACCGAGCACGCAGCGCGAAAACTGGAGCGCGAAAAAGTGAGTGCCGCCAATGGCCTCGCCGGCTTGTTGCGCGGTGGGGTGTGGGTGCAAAACGGCGATGCAGCACAAGCGGCGGTGCACTTTGCGCGCAGCCAAGAGTTGCTCGAATCAGTGGGCATGAACATTTACGCTTACGCGGCGATGCGCATGCGTGGCCTCAACTTGAAGGGCAGCAGCGGCGAAGCCTTGGTGGCGAGCTCTGACCAGTTTTTCACCAAGCGCGGCGTGAAACGCCCTGCCGCTTTCGTTCGCGCATTGTTGCCGGGCTTCCCGTAGCTCCACGCGCAAGGGGGGGTAAAGGTCAAACCGACAATTGAATTAGGCTGAATTAATCTCGCCCTTTTCATGCATAATTTCCCCATACGTCAGACAAGCGAAGTCGTCGCGGGGGAGGCCAGACCTTGACCGCGAAAAGAGCAGGCAACCCGAGCAAGGCCCCACAACGGCACGGCGATTCGCCCTTCGGCCTACTCGCCACTCAATGCAAAATCAGCCAAGCGCAGCGCCACACCTGGCCCGTGCGCGGCAGCCCGACACTGTACTCAAGGCCCTTTAAGGCACACTTTTCGTTAAGCCATTCAACTGCGGTGCTTGGGTAGCGTGAAAAGTGACGTTGACGACCTGCACTTCGCCAGGCTTGCTCTTCAAGTGCACCCGCGCCGCGACCGGCGCCGCGTTTTTTAAAAGACTGTAGGTCGCCAGCTCGAACCGAGGCCCGCGGGGCAACTGGTGTGGCTTGGAGTACGACGGGTGCAACATGAATTCGACGCGCGCGATGTCGCTGGTGAGCCGGCCGCCGTTCTTCGCCACTGGCCGCAAGCCATAGAGGTACCCCTTTTTGTTCTTCGGGTCTGGCTTCACGAAATAGGCGAAGTCGAAGTTCATATTGGCGAGCCGAATTTTCCCCGAAAGGTTGCCGGCCGCTTGCCCGGGCCGAAGAGAAACCGTTTTTGCAGCGCGGGTGTTGACGCGAATTCCAACCATGGGCCGCTCCTTGAAAAAGTGTCGAAAAAAATAGCACTGGAGCAGAGCGCAAGCGCCAATCGCAGCTCTCATCTTTTGAGCGCGTGAAGTGAACCGGGCGTTTAGGGTAAACGGTGCACCGTGAGGCACCGGCTCAAGAAGTGGACCGAAAGCATGCTTGGCCCTTCGCGCGACGAGAAGTTGGCGGGCCTGCGCCGCAACGAGAATGAATTCGGGGTCGACCCTTTCGGCTTCAGCCTCGAATACACGCTCGCGGCGATGGCGCCGTTCTTGTGGCTCTACAAGCACTACCACCGGGTGCAGACCTTCGGCATCGAGAAGGTGCCCCAAGGGCGGGTGCTGCTCGTCAGTAACCACTCAGGCCAACTGCCGATGGACGCGGCGATGATTGCCGTGGCGCTGCTCACCGAAGGCCGCCCGGCGCGCGCGGTTCGCGCCATGGTCGAAAAGTGGGTGCCGTCGTTGCCGTATGTGTCGACCTTCATGGCGCGGGTGGGCCAAATTGTCGGCACGCCTGAAAATTGCCGCCGCTTGCTCGAGAACGAAGAAGCGATTCTCGTTTTCCCCGAAGGGGTGCGCGGCTTGGGCAAGCTCTACGCCCAGCGCTACCAACTGCAGGCGTTTGGCCTGGGCTTCATGCGGCTCGCGCTCGAGACCAAGACACCGATTGTGCCGATTGGCGTGGTGGGCGCCGAAGAGCAGTCGCCTGCGCTCATGCAGGTGCGCAGTGTGGCCAAGGTGCTGGGCATTCCGTACTTGCCGGTAACGCCGACGGGCGTGCCTTTCCCCCTGCCGACCAAGTACCGCATTTATTTCGGCGAGCCGATGACGTTCACCGGCACCGCCGATGAAGACGACCAAGAGCTCGAAAAGAAAGTGCAGTCGGTGCGCGACCGTGTTCAGGGCATGCTCGATGCAGGTGTGAAAGAGCGGCAGCACGTCTTTTGGTGAGGGTTGAAGCGATGAGCACGCGTGCAGGAGTGATGGTGACGGGCATCAGCGGCAACTTGGGCCGCGCCGTGGCCAAGCTGCTGCATTTGAAAGAGCGCGTGATTGGTATCGACCGTCGCCCGTTCATCGGCAAGCCGAAAGACTTAGAGATGCACGAGCTCGATATTCGAAAAAAGAAAGTCGAAGACGTGTTTCGACGGGTGCCCATCAAAGCCATCATTCACATGGGCATTCTTCACGACCCGCGCATGTCGAGCGAAGACCACCACAACTTCAACGTGCGCGGCACGATGCGCATTTTGGAGTGCGCGGCGAAGCACAACGTGAAGAAGGTGGTGGTGCTGTCTTCAGCCAACGTCTACGGCCCGTCGCCCGACAATTCGAATTTTCTCACTGAAGACGCGCCGCTGATGGCTGCCTCGCGTTTTCCTTCGGTGCGCGACTTGATTGAAGTCGACATGCTGGCGCACGCCTTTTTCTGGAAGCATTCGAAAGTCGAGACGGTGGTGCTGCGCCCGGTGCACATCGTCGGGCCCACCATCAAGAACGCCCCGTCGAACTTCTTGCGGTTGAAGCGCCCGTGGTTGATGGCCGGCTTCGACCCGATGGTGCAGTTGATTCACATGGACGACGTGGCCGGAGCGCTGGTCGAAGCCCTCGCACCAGGGCATCGCGGGGTCTACAACGTCACCGGGCCGGGCGAAGTGCCATTGTCGAAGGTCTTCGCCGAGTTGGGCAGCGAGCCTCTGCCGGTGCCTCACTTGGTGGCGCGCCCGCTGTTGAGCACGCTGTTTCGTTACCGGTTCGCCAGCTTTCCTCCCGAAGAGTTAGATCACATTCAGTTTCTCTGCGCGGTCGACGGCTCGCGTTGGCTCAACGAAACGCCGTGGCGACCGAAGCTCACCTTGCGTGAGACAATTCGCTCCGTTATCGGCGGGTAGTGTGGCGGTGAGGGCGATGTAGGGAAGTCGCTCCCTGACCAAAGTGTCGCGATCTACCCGCACGGCGAATTGCCAAAATCGTTAAAACAATAATTATTTCAAATCGTTAGATGAAAAAGCAGCGCTGGCACCTGTGTTGCTCTATGTGCCGCTCGGTGAGGGCGTTCCATTGGGGAACTCCCGACGCCCGTCGCCTCGGCCGGCCCCGAGACGACGGGCGATTTTTTTTTTGCCCGCATCTTCAAAGCTCCGCACGAAACAAGCGCCAGACTTTTTTACGGCTTCGCCGGCTCGGGCTGCTTGTACGGCTGCGAGAGCTCGGCGGCGAAGGGCCCTTCATCTTGCTGGGCCAGGTACCAATTGCTGCCGTCCCACACGAAGACGCTGGTGACAGTGGCGCGTGATTCACTGGGCGAGGGCAGGCGAACCCATGAGATATTCGAAATGCATTCGGCCCGCGTGCCGTCGCTCGAGAAGGTGCATTCTTCGAGTTGGTAATCGGTAATCGACAGGTCTTTCTCGTCGTTTTTTGCCGAGCGGGCCTTCAAAAAGGGTGTCCGGCGCTCGGGCACCAAAAGCTCGGCGGCTCCCCGGTAGTCTCGCCAGCGTGACCTCAAGTGAAAATCTTCGATGCGGGGCTTGAGCGTCTCTGAGTCGGGCTTGCTGGCCCGGCCCGTGACACAGGCGGCGCCCAGCACGGTGAAAAAAAACAACCCCAAGGCAATGGCGCGTCGACTCGTCAAGTGCATGGCCTTTCGAAGTTAGCAGACTGAAAAGGTCTTTCGGTCGTCGAACAACTGGTCGCTTCGCGTCATAAGTTCTAAGTTCCTTTCGCTCATGTCGAAGTCGCTGGTCGAGCGGTACGAACAAGTTCTCGCACAAGACCCCGCCTCGACCGTTTTCGTCGAGCTGGCCAAGGCGCTCATCGAGCGCGGTGACCACCCTCATGCCATCGACGTGTGCAAAAACGGCCTGCAACACCACCCCAGCTCGGTGGTGGGCCGCGTGCTGTGGGGCAAGGCGCTCATCAACCTGGGCAAGCCCTCAGAAGCGATGACCCAGTTCGACCTGGCCATGGGCATCGACCGCGAAAACCCTCACGCCTACAACTTGATTGGCGAAGCCCTGCTCCACAAAGGCCTTTACCGCAGCGCGCTGCCCATTTTGCGCAAGGCCGCGGCGTTGCAGCCCAACGACAACCGTGTGCGGCAGTGGTTAGAGCAGACCAAACGCGCCCTGGCCGGAGGCCCCGCGCCGGTGCTGACTGACTTCACCACGGTCGATGGCAGCGATGAGCCAAAGACCGCGGTGATGGCGCCCATCGAGGCCACCGCTGAAATGCGGTCGCCCCGCAGATCAAACCCCACGCCCGTGCCGAGGGTGAGTACTCCGGTGCCCCGAGGGCCGTCGGCGCCTGACCCCACCTTGGTCACCCAGGCCGTCGCGCCGCCTCCGCCGTCGGCCCCCAACCCGCTCTTGACTGCTTTGATGCTGGGTGACGTCGACGAACCTTCGACCGATACCCAAGCCGCGCTGCCCAAGCCCAAAGAAGACACCCCGCCAGGTGTGGCGCTGGGTGACGACCCCTTCGCGCAAATCGCCCCCGACGGCGGCGACAGCTTAGAAATGCTGCACGGTCTCACCAGCACCTTCGAAGCGTTGGCCGCCCAGAAGCCAGAAGGTCCTCCCGGGCCGGGCACGCCCGCCTCGCCACCCACTTCACCCGCGGCGGCGAAGGTGGCCAAGAGCGTCAACCCGAACATTCCCGTGCTTACCCGAGTCGAAACAGCGGGTGACAAGGCTCCCGAGCCCACCATCATTCCCTCGCAAGAGCTCATGGCCGAGAGCCCGACGCCCCAAAAGGGTGGCCTGCTCGACGACGTGGCGTCGATGCCCAACGAAATGCCCGCCTCGGTGGAGTCGCGGCGCAATGGGAAGAGCAACGCGTTTTACCGCACTGCCACGCCACCGCCTGAAGCCTCCCACGGCCGCCGCGCGCTGCTCTTGGACATTCCCGATTTTGAAGCGGAGCCGCCGCCTGCGGCGCACGACACCGGCCACACGGTGATGAGTACCCAGGCGCTCGACGCCATTGGCAAAGAAGAAGAGCGGCAACGGCGCAAAGCGCTCGACGCCAAGTTGGCCGAGAAGACGTTCTTGCAGCGCCATGGCCGCAAAGTCGCCATCACCGTGGTGCTGCTGGTGGTGGTGGCCGGTTTGCCCCTCGCGTACCTGTACACGCGCATGGTGAACCGTGGCAAAGACTTGGCCACCGCGGTCGGCGAAGGCAAAGCCGCCATCAACGCCGATACCCGTGAGCAGTACTTGGTGGCGTTAGACTCTTTGAACCATGCCCTCACGATGGACAGCGGCAGCGTGCAAGCCTGGGCGCTCAAAGGTTATGCGCATGCGCTGATGTTCGCCGAGCACGGCCGCAAAGAAGAAGACCGCGCCCACGCGCGCGACGCGCTGAGCCGCTCGGGCGTGGGCGCTGATTACCCCGAGTTGGTGCTGGTGTCGCAGTGGCTGCTCGCTGACCCCTACCAACGCCCGCCCCTCAAGCAGGCCTTGCTGTCGTCGGCGATAGAAAAGTCTGAAGTGAAGGCTGTCATCGGCCATGAGCTGTTGCTCGACGGTAAGGGCGCAGAAGCAGAAACCAAGCTCAAAGAGGCGCTGCGGCTGTGGCCGAGCAACACCCGGGCGCTGGTCGACTTGGGCGAATATGCACTTTCGCTGCAAGACTTCGAGTCGGCGTACAAGCACTTCAGTTTGGCGGTGCAGGTGTCGAGCAACCACCCAGGAGCCGTGTTGGGGCTGGCCGACGCCCGCCTCGACTTGGGCCGCGAGTTGGGCGACGCGCTGCGCGAAGTCGAGAAGCTGCCCACGGTGGTGACAATTCCTCCCGCGCTGTGGGTGCGGCGTGAGCTGGTGTACGGCCGGCTGCTTTCGGCCAACGGGCGCCACGCCGACGCGCTCAAAGTGCTTACCGAAGGCGAGCAGAAGTACAAAGAAGCGTCATTCGACTTTGCGATGGCGTTGGGCCTTGCTTACCGAAACGCCGGGCAAATGGGCCGGGCCCAAGACGCGTACGAAGAGGCCATTAAGCTTTCGCCCAAGAGCGAAGAGGCGAAAGAAGGTTTGGGCCGCGTGCTGCTGGCCCGGAGCCGCGAAAAAGACCTGCTCACCCGCTTGCCGGGAGACAGCAAGTTGCGGCGCTTGGCTTTGCTGCGCGGCATCGCCTGGGTGCGGCTGGGTGAGTACAAAAAGGGCCGCCAAGAGCTGCAGAGCACCGCGGTGGGCAACAAAGTGTCGACCGAAGCGGCGGCGTATTTGGCCCTGGCTGACGCGGGAGAAGACCAAGCCGACAAAGCCGCCACCACGTTGGAAAAACTGGCCGCGGCGAGCAAAAAGAACAAAGCGGTGATTCAGGTCGCCTTGGCGCGCGTGTACATGCAAAAGGGCGCGCTCGACAAAGCCAAGGGCACGCTGACTGACGCCGCCAAAGACCCCAACGACTACGAAGCAAACACCTTGTTGGGCGAGCTGCTTTTGAATCAACTGTCGCTGCCTGAAATGGCGGTCGACCCGCTCACCACCGCGGTGTCGCGCAATGGTTCGCACGCGCCGGCCCGGCGGCTGTTGACGCGCTGCCTGTTGGCGTTGGGCAAAAACGCCGAAGCGCTGGCGCAGACCGAGGCCTGGTTACAAGACAACCCCCAGTCAGAAGAAGCGCAGGTGGGCATGGCCGTCGCGCTCTTGCACAATGGCGAAGTGAAGAAGGCGAAGACCTTCATTACCAAGGGCCTCGACGAGCGCTCTGAAGACGGCCCCGGGTTTCGCTACAAAGCACAGATTCTCTTCGCCAATGGTGACCAGCGCGGCGCCATTGCCGCCCTGCAGCGCGCCAACCAGCTCGATGCCAAAGACGCCGAAACGTTCTGCGAAATCGGTCATGCCTTCGCCCGGCAGGGCGTGCCTGACGCGGCGGCTCCAGCGTATGACGCGGCCCGGCGCGAAGACCCCAAGAGCGCGTGCGGCGTGATTGGGCCATTGCACGCCCGGCCTTTGGGCACCAAGAACGCGGTGAAAGAATTGCAAGACGCACTGAAAAACGCCCACACCGCGTGGGACAAAGCGCTGGGTTACGCCACCTTGGCGCGCGTGTACCTGGCCATGAACCAGACCAAAGAGGCGAAAAAAGCGGCTGACGAAGCGGTGGAAAATGGCCCCTTCAGCGCCCCGGCGCACTACGCGGCGGGCATGGTGGCCAGCCGCTCCAAAGACAGCCAAGACCAAGCGCGCACTGAACTGCAGAAGGCCGTCGAGCTTGACCCTTCGTGGGCCCAGGCTCGCCTTTCGCGCGGTGACCTGTTGCTCAAAGACGGGCCCCAGGCGCTGCCCGCGGTGGTGGCTGAGTACGAAGCGTTTTTACAGTACAGCCAGAACCAGGCCGACATCTCACGGGTACGCAAGGCGTTGCCTGCGCTAAAGAAGAAGCTGTGAGCTCACCCAACAACCCGGCCCAGCCGGTGCCGGTTTTTCGCATTAGCCTGGCCAATGGCTTGTTGGTGAGCGCGTTGTATTTGGCGCTGGCGCTCTTCACTGAGCTCGCGGGCCGGGTGTGGAACCCCCGCTGGTTAGAGCCCCTGGTGCGCAATTTAGAAGCCTTTCCCGCGAGGGTGCTGCATTTGTTCGGGTTGCTCGAGCCGCTGCGCGAAGCTTACCTCGACGACAAAGTGTCGGGCTTCACCTTGCGGCTCATTTACGGCGGCACCACCGTGCTGGTGATGATGCTCATCGGCATGGGCATCGGCGTGGCGATGTGGCTGTTTCAGCGCAGCTTGCTCTCGCGTCAGCAGCACGATGAGAACGCCGGGTAGGGGTTTTTCGGTGCGCTGTGGCGCTCGGTTTTTAGAGAGCGGGACTGACCGGCACCTTCGGCAACGGCACGATGGAGGCGCTCAGCTTCTGGCCGTTGTCACGGTAGTTGACGCGTTCAGAAATGCGGCCGACATCGAAGGTTTCAGAAACGATGTTCGCACCCACGGCATGCTGAGCGATTTCGCCGTCGGTGAGGTCGAATTCACCCCCGTCTGCGAGGGCAATGCCGACACCTTCGTTGCGGGCGATGATGAAGCGTTGCAGCGTGGCGCGGCCGCCATCGATGGCAACGATGCCCATCGTCAACAGCCCATCGCAGTCGGGAGCAAGATAGCAAGGTGCTCGCGAGGTGTCGGTCACCGATACCTCGGTCGCGTCAACCGTCGCCTGCTCACCGACGATGAGGCCGGTGCTCTTGTTGTGCTGAAAAGCCCAGCGTGCGCCGACCAGGCGAGCATGGTCGGCGATGACGGCGCCTGTGCCGTCGAAGCCCCACTTGCTGTCAGGCAAGGTGCCGCGCACCGTGGCGTCATTGAGGGTGAGTTGGGTGTTTGCACCGCTGACAAGAAAGCCGCGCACCGCATTCTTGTCGAGCAGAAGCCGGTTCATTTCAGTCACCGCGCCGTCTGCCAATAGCAGCGCGGTGGCGTTGGCTTTCGCGTCTTCTTGCGTTTCACGAACCACCACGTCGTTGAGTTGAGCAGGTGCCGAGCCGCTGAATGCCAGCCCAGTCGCGTGGTTGCGCTCGAAACGGCCGCGCGTCAGCGTCGCGTTGGCTTGGGCATGCACGAATATGCCGTAACCGCCCTCTTTGTTGACGTCAGGCAGGGTGTCGACCACCACGGCGTCTGTCAGCGTGACGCGGGTGTTTTGCATCGCCACTTCCAACCCCACGGTTTGGTTGCGGGCCAAGAAGGCGCGTTCCGCCGAGGCTTGTGCGCCTCCGCTGACCGTCAGCCCAGGGCCTGACGCGGTGGCCTTTTGCCCCGGTTTTCTTGCATCACCACGTCTTTGAGCACGCCTCGGCTGTCGGGGTCGCGCAGCCAAATGCCCACGCCTTGGTTGCCGTCAGAGCGGGTGCGTTGGGCGGTGAGCTCGCCGTTGAGCGCATAGAGGCCGGCGCCGACCGCGTTGTCTGACACGCGCGGCGTCGTTTCGCGCACCAGCACGTCGGTGAGCTGTGCCTTCGCTTGCACCAGCCGCAGGCCATAGTGGTGGTTCTTTTCAATCACCGCGCGCTGCAGGGTGAGCAACGCTCCCGATTGGCAAAGCACGCCGCGGCCAGCCGTGTTGTCTTTCGGGGTGGGCAAGGTGTTGACGATGGCCACGTCGCTCAAGGTGACGCGGGTACCCGCGCCGTCGAGGGCCAGCCCACTCGAGCGGTTGCCATCAAGCACCACGCTCGAGGCGTCGAGAGAGCTACCCAACGTCACTTGAATGCCCGCGCCTTCGTACGCCACCGCTGTTCCCAACGTGGTGTGGCGAATCACTACGCGTCGCCCGGTGCTTTGGGCGCCTGATTCAGATGACCAGCCGACTTCACTCGCCCCTTCAATGACGACGTCTTCGGCATCGAGCTGGGCTTGGCGGCCCAGCGCCAAGAGGCCCACCCCGGGGCCCGTAATGCGCAGGTTTTTGACGGCGACACCGGCGCTTCTCGAAGTGACAACGCCTTCAACGCTGCTCCCTGCTGCGCGTTGAACCGTGGTCTGCGCTACGCAAGCGCCCCAGAGCGTTACTTCGCGAGGTACTGCCGTCTGCGTGGTGTACGTGCCCTTGCCCAGCGCGACGATGTCGCCGGGCTGGGCTTGGGTCAACGCTTCCGCCAAGGAGGCGAAAGGAGCTGCGCGGCTGCCGGTACCCCCCGGTGCGGCGCTGGCGCGCACGAAGCGCACGGTTTTGCCCGTGGGAAAATTGTCGTCCCATTCGCCGGTTGGGCAGGCCGTGCCGACTCGGGCGCAGCTGGGCTGGCCGGGAAAGTGCGCGGTGTCCGAAGTGCATGCGGCCATGCCCGTCTCGGGCCACGGCTCGCAGAGCGCGGGCGCGGTGCCCACGGTGCGCCAGCCAGCGGGGCAGGGGGTGAAGACAGGCAGCGCGGGTTCAGCAGGGAGCGCAGGGGGTACGACTTGAAAACCTGCCTCGGTGCCCGCGTCAGGCACTGGTAGAGAGTCCCCGTCTTCTGGGGAGCACGCGACGAAGCAGCCTGTGAGCAGCGCCGCGAAGACAGAGGAACGAAAAGAAAAGACCATGGAGCTTGTCGAGCAAGCTCCCGTATTTCGACCAGAGACCGGTAGTTCGCGGCTTCTTGAAGCGACCAGAATTTAAGAAGGCGTGAATGTAGGCCTGGTTACCGCCTCGAAGGAGGCCGTCGCGGAGGGTCAGGCGCGAGCATCGGCATGTCACCCGCGGCGCGGGCCAGGCTGCACAGCTCAATCACTTTGGGGCCCACCCGTTCCCACTTTTGCTCGCTCATGCCTTTCACTTTGAGAAATGAAAAGCGGTTGGTGGGCAGCTTTGCCGCCAATTCATAAAGGCTGGCGTCGTTGAAGAGAATGTACGCCGGCATGTCGAGCGCCCTCGACAAGTCGCGGCGAAATTGGCGCAGCGACGAAGCGGCCCTCGCGCTGTGGGGCGGCGGCACATAGGGCTCTTTCGACGACGGCATTTCTCCGCGCCTGGCGGTGAGCGGAGCCGGCAACACCAGCCGTGGGCCCACACACACGTCACAGCCTTGGCACGCCCCGGCCCGCTTCTCGCCGAAGTAGCGCAAAATGAATTGGCGGCGGCACGTTTTGGCGTACGCGTAGTCGGTAATGCGCTTGAGCAGCAGCTTGGCCTGCTTTTCGTTGGCGCGCAGGCGGGTGAGGTCGAGCCCCAGCGCTTCGAATGACGAGCGGGTATTGCAGTGAATCACCCGCCCGGCGAAAGGCCGGCGCGTCTTCAGCGCTCCGGTGGTTTCTAACTGGCGCAGCACCCGCCGCACGCTGGCCAGCGGCACTTCGGCCTTGAGCGCCAGGGCGTCGAGCGAGAGCTCTACTTGGTTTGAACGCGCGCCGCGCTTTGTGAGCACGCCCCAAATGGCCGCGGTGTCGTCGTCGGACAAGAGCGGCTTGGTCTGTGAAAATTCGAATACCAGCTCGCCTTCTCCACGCGCGCCGCGGGTGAGGTGCCCGACACGCTCTAAGTGTTTGAGCACCGCCGACACTTCTTGCTCGTGAGCGCCGACCGCGGTGGCCAGCGCGCTGATGCCTTTGTCGAAGTCGGGCCGGCTCTGCAGCACTTCCCACACGTCGGCAAAAACGCTGGGAGGTGGGTGGTTGGCTTCAATCATGCGCTCTTGGGTGAAGACGTCGGCATGGTTGAAGAGCAGCACCACGTGCGCGGGCCTGCCGTCACGGCCGGCGCGCCCGATTTCTTGGTAATAGGCTTCGACCGCGCGGGGAATGCCGGCGTGGGCGATGAAACGAATGTCGGGCTTGTCGATGCCCATGCCAAAGGCGTTGGTGGCCACCGCGACGCAGTTGCCTTTGCCCATGAATTTTTCTTGGGCTTTGGCGCGGTCTCGGTCGTCGAGCCCCGCATGGTACAGCACGGTGGGCACGCCTTCGCCCTTGATGGCTTGGTAAAGCGCTTCGGCCTGGCGGCGGGTGGCGCAGTACACCAGGCCCGAGCCTTCTTCTTTGGCCAGCTTCACGCAGGCGCGGCGCTTGTCGTCGTCGCCCGACACCGAGAGCACTTCGAGAAAAAGATTGGGGCGATCAAACCCGGCGGCGAACACCTGCGGGTCTTTCATCAGCAACACACGGGTGATGTCGTCGCGCACTTCGGGCGTGGCGGTGGCGGTCAACGCCACGGTGCGTGGAGGCCTCAGCCGTTTGCGGGCTTCACCCAAGCGCGCGTAGTCGGGGCGAAAGTCGTGCCCCCACTGCGAGATGCAGTGCGCTTCGTCGATGGCGAAGAGCGAAATGTTTGCGGCCTTCACCGCCTCGAGAAACGACTCGCTGCGAAAGCGCTCGGGGGCCACGTACACCAGCTTGAATTGCCCGGTGCGCAGCTGCTCTTGCCGTTGCTGCCGCTCGATGTCTGACAAGGTTGAATTGATGAACGTCGCCGCGATGCCCCGCTCGTTGAGCTTGGTGACCTGGTCTTTCATCAGGGCGATGAGCGGCGACACCACCAACGTCACCCCGTCGAGCAGCATCGCCGGCAATTGGTAGCAAAGGCTCTTGCCGGCGCCAGTGGGCATCACCACCATGGTGTTGCGGCCCGACAGCACGCTCTCGATGACTTCGGCTTGCCCGGGGCGAAAGGCGGGGAGACCGAAGTGGCGCTCCAGCGCGCGGGGCGCATCGAAAAGGGGGGGGGCGGGCGACGTCACGGCCTGCATGACTCTCATCAGCGTGGGCCCCAGGTCAACCTTCGCCTGCGTGCGTGGCCACGAAGCTGCCGGGTGCGCGGCTCAAAACGCCACGCTGAGCGAGCGACACGAAGCCCAAGAAGCCGACGACGAGATGATCTAGCAGCTTCACGCCCAGCAGCTTGCCGGCCGAAGCCAAGTGGTGGGTCAGCTCGACGTCAGCCGCTGATGGCTCGGGAGAGCCCGACGGGTGGTTGTGTACCAGCACCACGCCGGCCGCCCGCGCCGCCAATGCTGGCGCAAACACTTCACGCACATCGACCGGGCAGCTGTCGACGCTGCCCAGCGCGGCGCGGTGGTGCCGCAAAAGAATGTTGCGGGTGTTGAACGAGAGCACGTGCACTTCTTCACGCGGGGCTTGGGCGAGCAAGGGCCGCACATAACGGTGCACGTCAAGGGGCGTGGCGAGGTAAGGCCTTCGCTCTTCGTTTTGCAGGGCGCGGCGGCCCAATTCAGCGGCGGCGAGCAGCCGGTGGCAAGCCCCCGGCGGTAAACCGTGTGCTTCTGACAATTCTTCGGCGTTGGCGGTCAGCAACGTCGCCAAGCCGCGCTCTTCTAGCGCGCGCATGAGCGGCCGGTGCTTGAAGCCGAGCAAAGTGCACAGCTCGCGGTTGCTTAAGGCAGCCACGCCGAGCCGGTTCAACCTGCGCTCGATGTCTTCGAGCGCAGGTGTCAAAAGGCGTACGGGCGCGCTGCCTTTCGTCTTGAAGGCAGTCATGGGTGTCTTTCGAGAGACAGTCTCTCGGCGCGGAGCCTGGGGCTCCACCCGCAGAGACTTCAGATTAGTGCGGCTCGTGGTGTGAATTGGCCACGGTATTCGGCGCCGGTACCACGGCTTCTTCACGCCGACTCAGCACTTCACGCAAGTGCAACTGCCCTTCGAGCGGGAGCACGTCGAGGTAGATATTGAGTGAGCCGTCGCGGTTGGTGTAGGCCGTGCCCGCCCGCGCCCACACTGCGCCATTGGCGTTGTTCTTCTGCGTGATAGAAAAGACGTTGAAGCGTTTTCGATTTTCCATTTTTGTTTTCTTTCGTGGTGAGCCGGCCAAAATTGGCCGTGCACCGACGTGCAACAGCATCGACCGTGCCAGCAAAGAGGCCCGCCGCTCATTCTCGTGAATTCTTGAGGCGCTCGGCCGGGTGATTTGTTAGGGCGCGTCTTATGAACCTGCGCTCAATGACCCGTTGGACCTCAGTATTGCTTTTCGTGGCGGTGGCGGCTCCCCGTTTGGCGGCGGCACAAGAAGGCGGAGAAGGCGTCAATGCGTCGGGAGGCATTCGCGACGACAGCACCCACACGCGGCCGCACATGTTGTCGTTCTTCGCGACCGTGCCGTACTGGTCTGGCTGGGGCTTTGGTTTGGGCGCCCGCTATCAAATTCCGCTCATGCACGACGGCTTTTTGCCGCGGGTGAACGATTCATTCGAGCTCGAATTTGGCGCCGACATCTATTACGCAGGGGCGTTCTGCTACTACAACGGCTGCGGTTTCGGCGCGGTGGGGCTGACCATTCCCGTAGAGGCGATGTGGACCTTTCACATCACCCCCCGGTTCGACGCGTACGGCAAGCTGGGCTTGGGAGTGAACTTCTACTTCGGCAACGGCTTTTACGTGTCAGGCCCGTTCGGGCCCGTTTGGTTCAGCTCGGGCGCGGGCATCATGTACCACATCAACGACAGCATCTATTTGCGCGCTGAGCTGGGGTGGCCGACGACGCGGGTGGGCATTGGCATACCGCTGTAGCCGTTAGTTACCGACCCGCAAAACCGTCAGCTGTATGCCTTTCAACGCCGCCTTCAACTCTTTCGAAGGAGGTGGAAGTCCGGCATGGCCTCCGAGCACCACTTTGAGGGCCCGGAAAACATCTGATTCTCGGGTGTAGCCATTAGAATCGTAGAAGGGCACTACTACGTCGAATTTACCGTTGCTGGCCTTCTTTACCTGAATGCCCACCTCGTTGATGCCCCACACAATGCGCTTGGTGGTGGTGGTGTCGTAGTCGTCTGTATTGGGGAACTTAGGGCTGTTCTTCTTGAAGTGCTCGGTTATCAACTTCGCGGCTTTTATGGCTTTCTGGTGCGGGGTAAGGGCAGCATGGGTAGCGTTTAGCTTCAGCGCAGTGCTTCTGAGACCGACTCGCATCGACATGGGTGTGCCTTTCAATAAGTCTTCAGTTGCCCCTTTTTTAGCCTTTCCCCGCCTGCTTGTTCACCCCGGCTCTGCGCGACTCTCAAAGAACGCGACGAATGCCCGGTGAAGCACCCTTAAAACCATTTTGCCCACTGAAGTTCTCTATTGGCAGTTTGCTTGTGCCCTAAGCTAAGAGCCGCGGCTCACCGATGAGCCCGCTCGTTCTTGGAATGAAGGTCCGTTACCTGCCCCAGCCCGAATGGGGCACGGGGCATTTGCTGTCGCTCGCTGAAGAAGGGGCCAAAGCGCTGGTGCAGTTTCCCGCGCGCGAAGGCGAGCCGGTGTGGGTGTCGACCAAAGGCAAAGCGCTGCAAGGCGTGGCGCTGTCTATCGGCACTCCGGTGCGCACTGCAAAGGGCGTGGCGGCCAAAGTGGCCGAAGAGGTGGAAGGCGGCCGGGGCCTGCGCCGCTACGTGCTGACCTTGGCCGACGGCGAGACCGACGAATTGCCCGAGTCTGAATTGCGCGCCGAGGCACCCCGGCCTGACGCGCTCTCGATGCTCAAAGAAGCCCGCGTGGGTGATGCACGCAGCTTCTTGTTGCGCCGCTCTGCGCTGCTGCTCGACGACGAGCGCCGCGGAGATGCGCTCGGGGCACTCCTGGCTTCACGGGTGATGGTGAAGCCCCACCAGGTGGGCGTGGTGCAGCGCGTGCTCTCGGCGCGGCGGCCGCGGTTCATTCTGGCCGACGAAGTGGGTTTGGGTAAAACCATCGAAGCGGGCATGGTGTTTTCAGCGTTGCGGCTTTCGGGCCTGGCGCGGCGCGTGCTGGTGGTGGCGCCCAGCCATTTGACGGTGCAGTGGCTGGTAGAGCTGTTTCACAAGTTCAACCACCTCTTCACGCTGCTCGACGCCGAGCGTTTTGAAAAGTCGCTCGAAGAACGGCCCGACATTTCACCTTGGGCGCGGTTCGATTTCGTGGTGACGAGCTTGGAGCTTCTGCAGCGTTCTGCCGAGCACCGGCAGCAGGCGTCGAGCACCGACGCCTACTGGGACCTGGTGATTTTCGACGAAGCGCACCATTTGAAAGGCAAAAAGGCCTTCGAAGCAGCGACCGGCGTGGCGCAAAACAGCTGGGGCCTTTTGCTGCTCACCGCGACGCCCATGCAGTTAGACCCGGCCGAATACCATTCGTTGCTCACCCTGGTAGACCCGTCGATGGCGCCCACCGTTGAAGCCTTCGAAGCGCGGTTGAAACGCCAAGAAGACGTGTCGAATGCGGTGCGCGCGCTGCTCGACAAACCGGCAGGGCGCAAGAAGTCGCCCTCGGTCGACGCCACGGTTGAAGCGTTGTCCGCGCAGTTCCCCGATGACCCGGCGTTGAAGACGCTCAACGACGCCGAAGCGCTGCTCACCCACTTGTCTGAAACGTACTCGCTGTCAGACCGGTTGATTCGTAACCGCCGCGCGGTGGTGGGCGGCTTTAGCACCCGCCGGTTGCACCGGCACCCCGTTGAGCTTTCGGCCGCCGAAAAGAGCGCGCGCCAAACGGCGTTAGAAGCGGTGCAGGGCGACACGCAGCTCAAAGGCGCGGTGCTCTCTGCTTTGCTGCGCCGGTTAGAATCGTCTCCGCAGGCCTTCGCCGCGGCGACCCGGGCGCACCCTTCTTTGGCGGGGTTGAAGCTTGCGTTGCCTGACCGCGACGCGAAGTACACCGCGTTTACCGCGCTCTTGAAGCGCATTTGGGCTCAAGAGCCCGACGCCAAGGTGCTCGTCTTCACCGAAGCGCGCGAGACGCTCGACAGTCTCAAAACCAAGCTGGTCGACGAACGCGTTGAAGCGCTGGCGTACCACGGTGATTTGCCTCTCGTGGAGCGCGACCGGCAAGTGGCTCGGTTTAGAGACCCCGAAGGGCCCAAGTTGCTCATTTGCACCGAAGTCGGCGGTGAAGGGCGCAACTTTCAATTCGCGCACCACCTGGTGCACTACGACTTACCGTGGAGCCCCGCCACCGTCGAGCAACGCATCGGCCGGTTGGACCGCATTGGCCAAACCAAGCCGGTAGACATTCACGTGTTCGATGCCGCGGGCACGTTGTCTGCCGACGTGCTGTCGGTTCTTGCCGACGCGGTGGGCGTTTTCTCAGAAACCGTGGGCGGGTTAGACGCGGTGCTCGAAGAAGTAGAACCGAAGTTGACTGAGTTGGCGCTGGCGCCCGAGAAGAAGCGCGCCGCGTACGTGAAAGAGTTGAAGGCCAAAGTGGCGCAGGCCCGCGAGCAAGTGCAGCGCGCGTATGACCCGCTGCTCGACTACCGCAGCTTCGACCGCGAAGGCGTGGCCGCGCTGGTCACCAAAGCCCAGCGCCGCAGCCACATTGACCCTGAAGACGACGAGACGCTCGAAGACGGTCTGTGGGCCGTGGCCCGCGACTTGGACGAGCGGTTGGAAGAGTCAGTGACCGAGCTCGCCGCGCGGGTGGGCTTGGGGGTCGACACTGACCAGTCGGTCGACGCGTTTCAGTGCGCGTTTCATTTCGGCCACGCGCTCAATGTCGAAGCGCTGCCGGGGTTAGACATTTCTAAAGAGCGCACCGTGTTGGGCACTTTCTGGCGCGACACCGCGGTGGAGCAAGAAGAAATTGAATACTTCGCCACCGGCCACCCCATTGTCGAAGCGCTGTTCGGTTTTCTGCGCGATGGCCCTTATGGCCGCAACGGCGCGCGTTTTCTCGAAGTGCGCGGAGGCCAAAAACACCGCGGCTTAGAGATGCTCTTTCACGTGCAGTTTGCCGAAGCTTCTGACACCAGCGCCGGCGCGAAAGTACCGTCGCGCCACTTGTCGCGCTTTCTCGACACCTTGCTGATACCGGTGACGGTGACACTGGGGCCGATGGGCGCTCCCAAGTTAGAGACGGCGCTGAGCGAAACATTGCGTGCGCACGACGGCCATTCGCTCAAAGGCGACGAGATTTTTTCGGCGTTTCCCGAGCTGAGCGATTTCGTCGACCCCGCGGTGGCCGTGGGCACCCAAGCGGCGACCAACCTGCTCGGCCAGTCAGTCTCTAATGCCAAGCGCGCCATCGAGGCGGAGCTGCAGACCACGCTCCACCGCATGCGCCTGTCGCTCAAGCACCAAGGCTTGTCAGAAACGCAGGCCCAAGCCCAGCTCGACGCGGAACACGGGTACTACCAGTCGCTGCTCGAGGCGTTGGCCAAGGTCAGCGTCACGCTCGACTCGGCGTGCGCGTTCATCATCAACCGGTAAGGAGAGAACAAGCGGTGACGCTCGGCTTGACGGTGTGGCTGCTCGCGGCGGTGCCCGCGCCCTTGACGACGCAGGGCGAACGAAGCGGCTACGTCGAAACCGGCCGCTATGACGAAGTGCTCTCATTGTGTGACGCTTTTCCCCAGCGGTACCCGGGCCGGGTGAAGTGTGAAAAGTTCGGTACCACTCCCGAAGGCCGGCCGATGGTGGCGCTCATTGCTTCAGACGATGGCGCACTCGGCGACGCAGCCGTGCGCAGCAAGAAACGCCCCGTGGTTTACCTGCAGGGCGGCATTCATGCCGGTGAGATTGACGGCAAAGACGCCGGCTTCTGGCTGCTGCGCGACTTGTTAGACCGCAAGGTGGGGCCGGGGTGGCTCAAAGCCATCACCGTGGTTTTTGTTCCCGTGCTCAACGTCGACGGGCATGAGCGCTTTGGCCCCCACAACCGCCCCAACCAAGTGGGGCCGAAAGAAATGGGTTTTCGCACCACGTCGCAGAACTTCAATTTGAACCGTGACTGGTTGAAAGCCGACGCACCCGAGACGCAGGCGGTGCTGGGGTTGCTCAACCGTTACGAGCCGGTGCTGTTTCTCGATTTGCATGTCACCGACGGTGCCAAGTTTCAGCACGACATTTCCATCATGCTCGAGCCGCAGCGGGTGGGGCCGTCGACGTTAATGGGGTTGGGGCGGGCGACTTCTACCGAGGTGCTGAGCGAAATGACCGCCAAGGGCCACCTGCCGCTCGATTTTTACCCCAGCTTCGATGACTACAATGACCCGGCGTCGGGGTTTTCGCGGCACATGGCTCCGCCGCGGTTTGCCAACGCGTATTGGGCTTACCGCAACCGCTTCGGCGTGCTGGTCGAAACCCATTCGTGGAAAGACTACCGCGCTCGGGTCATCGCCACTTACGACGCCTGCGTGGCGCTGCTCGGCCAAGCGGTGAAAGTGGGAGCCGCCTGGCGCTCGATGATAGCGCTCAACGACGCGCAGCAAGCCGACTTGCGCGGCGCCGACGTGGTGCTGGTGTGGCGCACCGACGAGAAGCAGTCGCACCCGATTGAGTTTCAGGGTTACGCGTACACCCGCGAAGAGTCGACGGTGAGCGGCCAAAAATGGACCCGGTACGACGAGAGCAAACCCCAGGTGTGGAACGTGCCGATGCACGACGTGCTGCAACCGGCGGTGACCGTGGCGGCGCCGCGCGAAGGCTATTACGTGCCCGCGCCGTATGCCGCGTTGGTGAGCAGCAAATTGAAGGTGCACGGCATTCGCTTCGAGGTGCTGAAGAAGGCGCAAGCCATCGAGGCCGAGCGTTTCAAGGCCACGCAGCTCGAGCGCCGCCCCGAATCGTTCGAAGGGCACGCCACGGTGAAGGTGCAGGGTGAGTGGGCGCAAGGGCCATTGCAGTTGCCGCCGGGCAGTCTCTTCGTGCCCATTGCTCAGGCGCAGTCGCTGTTGTTGATGCATTTGCTCGAGCCGGCCGCGCCCGATTCATTGGTGTCGTGGGGCTTTTTCAACGCCCATTTCGAGAGCAAAGAGTACATGGAGGACTACATTGCCGAAGAAGTGGCGCGCGAGATGTTGAAAGACCCGGCGGTGAAGGCGCAATTCGACGAGCGGTTGAAGAAAGACGCCGCGTTCGCCAAGAGCCCCGAAAAACGATTGGGCTTTTTTTACGAGCGGCACCCGTCATTCGATGAGCGGCTCAATCTGTACCCCATTGGTCGACGCTGAGTCTTTAAAACGACTGCGTCACATCCCTCCTGTCGCCGACGAATGATTCGCTGCGCATCGCTTCGTTGTTATGGGGCCACCAACTCACCGTTTCGTCGCGCCTCGTGCTGCTTGTGACAAAGGTCGCTTCGGCTCGGCCCGGGGTATGACGCAGTGGTGTTAGCCGCGTGTGCTGAGGTGTACGTGGTCAAGGTAGTGGTACCACTCTTTGCTGCAGTCGCGGTTTTGGCACTGAATGTTTTCGTAGCCGTCCCAGGTGTGATCAAACACGAACTCATTCACCACGCCTGAGCCGTAATTGAGGTTGGTGTAGTCGCCCACCAACTCGCCGTTGACCCACCAGCGCACCGTGGCGTCGCGGCACGTCATGCACGTGCTCGACTTCACATAGGCCTCAATCAAGTACCACCTGTCGCGCTCGATGGGCACGTCGTTGACGTTGGGGCGGCAAGTCAACCCCATGTCGGCGTCACAGACGTGGCTGTTGTCGAGCCTGCCCCCGCCGGTGTTGTGACTGAAGTTCAAGTGAAAAGGTACCCAGTTGCCCTGCTCGTCGCGGCCATTCGACAGCACAAACACGCCATTGACTGGCTCACCCCCCGCGGGGTTTTCGAAGGTGCGAACGAAGAACAACTTGTTGGCGAAGGCTCCGCCCTGAAAATCAGCGTTCATCTTCCAATAGAAGCCGACGTACATCTCAGAGATGCCGGCCCCCGGCTTGGTGTAGGTGAGTTGTGTGCCGTCTCCATAAGCTGTGTTCGCCGGCAAGTGGTTGTAATAGACGCCGCCAGGCGAAAACGGCGCGTCGGGCATTTGCACGATGCCGCCGCCGTTACCTGAATAATTTTTCATTTGCCCGCCGCAGTTCATGCTGTCCATCGGGCAATCGAGGAGCACGGTTGCCCCAGCTGGCTCATGGCTCCACGCCCCCGTAGGTTGCACCAAACCACCGCCGGTTCCGCTGGTGCCGCCGCCCGCGCCGCCGCCCGCGCCGCCGCCCGTGTTGGTTATGCCCCCACCCGTGTTGCCGCCGCCGGTGTTGCCGCCTGTGCCAGTGCCTCCACCGGTTGCTGCTTGGCCACCACTGCCAGTGCCGCCGCCAGTGCCCGTGACATTCTCGCCGCCACCGCCTGCGCCACCGGTAGACACGCGCTGCATCGAGCCACGGTACGAATCATTGACGCCACTGATGACGCCTTCGCAGCCGACCAGGGTGAAAGCCATGGCAGCGATGGTTAGCGCAAGCGATTTCATACCGAGGTGTACCTTCGAAACACCCAAGGTGTCGTTTCGCTTGGAGAACACTGCAAGGCCGGGCCCGTGTGGCTGCCCCTTTTATTTTCGGCAGGTTGCCCACAGCACTGTGGCCTGCAGGCAATCAATTCACCCGCAGTTCACACTCCAGTCGGTCGCTCTGTGTACGCGGGTGTAGGGAGCGTGACTTCACGTCAAGCCGAACTTTAATTGGCTGGGGTGGCAATTTCGAAGCGGCACAGCACGCCGTAATGGTCTGACGGGTACACGCCGTTGGTGGCCTGGTTGAGCACCACTTCGCAGTCAATGACGCGTGTCTGTGAGTGAGTGCCAGGGTCCATATACAAATAGTCGATGCGCTCATCAGGTGCGCCTGCTGAAGCGGTGAGGCCAGGGTCATTGGGCCGTGCTTGCAGCCACGCGTCTTTCATGGTCGACGTGACGCCGTTGACCGCCTGTTCGCCGCGCAAAAATGTCATCGGCGGTGTGTTGGGAGTTGAATTCAAGTCGCCTCCCACGAAGACGGGCAGCGGGCCAGCGTATTGGCGCACCAGTTGGTACACCGCGGCGGCTTGGTCAACGCGGTCGTTTTCGGCGTCGTTGCCGTTGCTCCAGTGGGTGCTCACCATTGTCAGCGGGCCTAGCGGCCATTGCACGCGCAGCGCCTGGGCTTTGCGCACCACCAGGCCTGACTGCTGCGGGTGAGGCAAGTCGATGAATTGCTCGTCTATCACCGGCCAGCGGCTGAGCACGCACGGGCCTTCGGCGAACACCGCGGGAAAACCGCCTTCAGACACCCAGCGGTATTGATAACCCGCTTTTTCAGCGATGACTTTGCAGCGGTTTTTGATGAGCCCGTTCTCGCCCGCTTCTTGCGCGGCGACGAAGTCAGGCTGCCGCTGCTGAACGAAGTCGGCCACCATTTGGGTGCGCTTGTCGAGGTCAGTAAAGTTGGGAAAATCGTGCCACAGGTTGATGGTGAGCACGGTCACTTCGCGCGTGATGCTCGCGCCCGCGTCGGCTGCTCCGGCGTCTGGTACGCCGCTGTCGGCAGGTGGGCGCTGTGGCCCAGCGTCAAAGGGGGTTCCTCCGTCGCCGCTTGTCAGCGCCCCGCCGTCGGGGTTGGCGGCGATGATGCCCGCGTCGTTGGCCTCAACCGCCGTAAAGCGCCCGCAGCAGGTGAGTGTGCATGACGTCGCCAAAACGAACAGCGCCAATGGTGTGAATCGCTGCATGGCATGCTCCGTGGTGCGCGAGACATTTTTTTCGGGCGAAGCTTGCGCTCGTTCAATCTCAAAAAACAACCTGGCATTGTCAGTCTGTCAGTCTTGCAGCACCAACCCACGGCGAAAGCGTTGCAGCAAAGTCGCTTTGCCCTGCGCGGTGAGCCCGTGCGCATGGCGAATGAAAAGCGTGTGTGGGCGCACATGCGGCGACGACACGAGCGCTTCGGCCACTGCGTTGTCGAGCTGTTGAGCTCCCGCGATGACGAGTTTGCGCAACCGCGCGGTGTGCGGTGTACCGGCGAGCGCGAAGAGCGCTTCACGGGTAGGGCCCTGCAAATGCAATTCGGTGAGTTGCGAGTCGGGCGCACGCACGTAGGCTTCGGCCACGTCGCGTTGCGGCGCGCCGGTGAGCTGCTCGAGGGCGGCAAAAACGGGAGCGTCGAGCAAACCTTCCCAATCGCCGTTGACGCTTAAGGTGCGCAGCTTTGGCCATTCGGCTTTGGTCAGTGCGTTCACCGCCGCGGCATCGAGTGACGAGCCAAGGTGCAACGCCTCGAGCGCGCGCGGCAGGCCCGAAGCGCTCAACGCCCGCGTGCCGGCTTCGGTGAGAGTGCCTTCTTTCACGTCGAGCGTGCGCAGCATTTTCCACCGGCCGAAAGCCAGGGCGCTCAACGACGCGTCATCGAGGCGCATCGAGAGCGTGAGCGACTGAAGTTGTTCGCTAAAACGCTGACGGGTGAGTGCCGCGGCGAAGACGGGGCCCGCTTGCTGTGTGCGCAAGCACAAGTGGGTGAGTGCCGGCACCTGGAGCCGCTCCCACCAGTCGGTGAGCAGTGCGTCGTGGTGCGGCCCAGAAGACGTGACGGCGCGGGCTTCACGCACGGTGAGTGTCTTTAGAAATGGCCAGGCAATCGCCTTGGGGAGCGTCGGTTTTTCGAGCGCCGCGCACGTGGTGCTGACGTCGAGCGCGCGCAGCCTTTGGCTCCATGCCGGCTTCGACAACCAATGCAGCCACGGCTCATCGGCAAAACCGTGCAGCCGCACGTCTTGCAGCGGCCACTGGGTTTGCCCAAGCGCGTCGAGCCCGGCTTCTTCGAGGCGGCTCGAGTGCAGCTCCAATGTGTGCAGCGCGTGAAGGTGGCGCGCGAGACTTAAGGCTTGTAACCCCCGCGTACCCAAGGGAATGCCGCCTGGCGCTTCGTGTAGCCGCAGCGTGGTGAGTTGGTGCAAGTGGCGAGCGCCGGCCACCGCGTCGATGGCTTCGGGCGTGGCGATGGGTAACGACAGCGCGGTCACCTTCGCGAGGTCAGAAGAGCCCAAAAACGCGGCCAGGTCGCTGGGGGCCCCATTGTTGCGCGAGCCGAAGCTGATGGTGAGCGCCCGCAGCGGGCCCAGCACCCCGGCTCGGCCGAGCGCGCGCAGATGCTCTGGCTCGACGACCGTCAAATTGAGCGCGGTGACGGGCAGCTGCTCGCGCAGCGCTTTGCGGTGCACGAGCCAAGCCTCGGCCGGCAGGGTGAGCGCGATGGCGGCGCCCGGTTCGAGGCTGACTTCGGCGCGTGGCTCGAGCGCTTGCGCGGTTTCTTGCGCCATTTGCAGCCAGGGGTTGATGCTGGCAGTTGCCGCGTCTGCTTCGATGGCCAGCGCGATGACTTCGCCCAGCGAGTCTCCGCGCTCGGTGAGCGAGTCGGCGTAAACGCGCGCCAGGGTGTCGTCAGACGGTGTTTCGCACCAGCGGTGAAAGAGGCTCTGCGGTGCTCCGAGCTTCTTGTGCGGCATGGGGCTTGACGGTGTACCACGACGAACACCTGCCGCGCTGCCTTCAGCCCAACCGGCCCAGCTGCTCATTGAAAATTCGCCGGGTACGTTCAGCCAATTCACTGTCGTCATCTGCTGAAGAAACGGCAATGGGCGGCAGCACCGTCACGCTGACGTCGGCGCGGGTACCCATGAGCGGACCGTCTTCGAAGAGCACGTCGGTGGTGCCGCGCAGCACCACGGGCACCACCGGCACCTGTTCTGCAATCGCCAACGCAAACGCGCCGCGCTTGAAGGGCAGCAATTTCTGCCCGCCCGAATAAGTGCCTTCGGGAAAGATGAGCAGCGAAATGCCGTGTTGCAGCCACTGCCGGCACTGCTCCACCATGCTGCGGGTTGAGCGCATGTCACCGCGTTCAACGAAGACGTACCGCGCCAGCCGCATCGACAGCCCGACGATGGGCACCGAGCGCAGCGAAGCTTTCGAGACGAATTTGAACGAGTACGGCAACCCCAGACAAGCCACTACGTCCATCGCTGACTGGTGGTTCGCCACCATCACACAGGGGCCTTTCGGCAAATGTTCAGTGCCTTCAATGCGCACCCGCCACAGTGGCCACGCTTTCAAATAGGGGTGGGTCCACCAGGCCAAGAATGTGTGCGACCACCGCGCGTACGGGTCGACGGTAAACGTGAGCAGCCGAAAAAGCGCCAGCAGCATCACGCCGGGTATGGCGGTGCCCAGAAAAATCGCCCAGTAATAAAATGTGACGAGGCGCCTCACGGGTAGGTCAAAAGCCTGCTGCCGGCGTGCATCTGGTAATTCACTTCGAGCCCGCCATCGACGACCAGCGTGGTGCCGTTGACATAGGCAGAGTCGGCCGTGCACAACCATTCGATGGCGCGGGCAATGTCGTCAGTGCTGCCCACCCGGCCGGCGGGCACCATGGCGCTCAACATTGGAGCGAGTTTTTCCCACGCGTCGCCGACGTAAAACCGCGACGAATCGGTGTCGATGTAGCCCGGGTTTACTGCGTTGACGCGAATGCCGTCGGCGGCGAGCTCGGCGGCCAGGTACTTCACCAGAATTTCCAGTGCGCCTTTCATCGCTCCGAGCAGGCCGTGAAAAGGCAGTGGCATGCGTGAGTCCATGCCTGAGACGGCGACAATGGCGCCGCTTCGCCCCTTCAGCAGCGGCGCGGCACGTTGGCTGCCGAGCAAAAAGCTCTTCACCGTGACGTTGAATGTCTTGTCCATTTGGTGGGCTTTGGTGTCGAGCAGCGGCGCGAATTTCGTCGACGCCGCGTTGGCCACGAAGGCGTCGAGGTGACCCCAGCGCGTTTGAATGAAGTCAAAGACAGCGTTGAGCGTGTCTGGCTCTAACTGGTCGGCGGCTTGGGTGACGCAGGTGGTGCCCAGTGCGGCGACTTCTTTTTCCAGCGCGGTGGCGGCTTCAGTGTCGCGGCGGTAAGTGGCGACGATGTCGTAACCGCGTTGGGCCAGGCGCAGGCTCAAGGCACGGCCGACGCCACGGGTGCCTCCGGTGATGAGAGCGAGGGGTCGAGACATGGGGACAAGCCTTTAGCATTTTCGAGCGGTGTCTTAAGGCCGGCGCCATTCGAGCGGTACCGAATGGTTGGCGGCGTAACGGTCAAGACGCCGCTCTAAGATTTCAGCTTCGCGGTGCTGCGATTCACAAAAAGTGAGCAGTTTTTTTAGCTCATCGGCTTCTTCGCCCGCTGAGCTCATCGACCGGTTGATGCGCTCTTGCATCGAGACTTGTAGCGCTTTCCAGTGTTCGCGCTGGCCTTTGACTTGCCGAAAAGTGCGCCGCCACCATGTCTCGTCATGGCCCGCCGGCCACCCCGGCCCTGTGGGCAGCTCGATAAAAATCAGCTCGTGGTGGTCGGTGTCGATTTGCAATGAGTAGCCGGCGAGAAAGTCCATGCCCACCAGCCCCTCGAAGGCGTCCGTAAAAAGCTCGGTCACCGTCGCGGGTACGAAATCACTTTTCGCCTCACCCACTGACAACGAATCGAGCACCACCAAGGCTGCGTTCGCCGTGCCGCCAATGCCGCCCGCTTTCGTCACCAAGCGACCGTCGCCTTCGCGAAGAATGCCCAGCCGTGCAGCGAGCTTGAAGGTGATGAGCGTACCGGGAGCTCCCGTGTCGAGCGCCATCGCCACCGTGGGGCCTCCGTTGATTTTGACGGGAATGATGATGCGCGCCGTGTCGCCTTCGTTGGGCTTGTACGGCACCACGAAGCGTTTCTGGTTGGCGAATTTCGCCGGGGGCGCGGCGGGTTTCACGGGTGCTGGTTCAGGCTCACGAACGACAACAGACGTGGGCATGGGAACAGGTTCCAGCTTGGGCACCTCTTCAGCGGCAGAAGGAGCAAAAGCGGGTTCAACGGTGTCATCGAGCACAGGCGGCGGACTCCACGCCACCACCGCTGGAGCCGCGGCGACTTGAGCCGTGGGTGATGAACGCAGCGAACGAAGGCCGTACCCGAGCCCCACGCAGGTGAGCGCGATGACAGCGACAGCGGGGGTGCTCCAACCCGACGCAGGAGGAGCAGGTGGCGGTGCAGCGGCTTTCAAGGTGTCAGACTTTACATATTGTCGTTCTCTCCAGCTGCGCTGATCTGAACTGTGTAGAGTGCCGCGCCCATGCCGGTCATTTCTTGGAAGGCGCTCTTCACCCAAGCAGAAAAGGCCCGAAAAGCCGCGCACGCGCCGTACTCGGGTTTCGCGGTGGGCGCGGCGATTCTCTGCGACAACGGCCAAACCGTGCAGGGCTGCAACGTCGAGAACGCCAGCTACGGCCTCACCGTCTGTGCCGAGCGTCACGCGGTGGGGCAAATGCAATTACAAGGTGGCCGGCCGCGGGCAGTGGCCATCGTGGTTGACAGTGAAATTCCCACGCCGCCTTGTGGCATGTGCCGGCAGGTGCTCGCCGAGTTCGCGCCACCCGAGCTCGAAATTCGCTCGCGCACCTTGAGCGGCTTGGAGGCCAGCTACACCCTGGGCGGGTTGTTGCCGCACACCTTCACCGCTTCTTTCTTGCCACTGCTCGCCCAGAGCAAAAACAAAAAGGGTAACGCTTAGCGATGGCAGTGAACATTCAGGCGTTGCCTTTGCCTCGCGAGCGCGCGTTGCGCCCCAGCCGCTTTGGCCCCATGTGGGTGGTGTGGGTGCTGCTGCTTTTGGTTTTCGTGCTGATGTTCATTTTCGTCAGCAACCCGGTGCGCGTGGTGATGGGCGCGGGCGCGGCAGTGCTGGTGACGCTCGCCCTTTTCGTGGTGCAAATCAAACGGTGGGAAACGGCGCACCTGGCCTCGGTTTCGCTGATGAACAGTGGCGAATTGGGCGCGGCGCGGTTGGGTTTCAAGCTCGCAGCTGGCCGTTCGTGGGGCTTGCAGCGCACCTGGTCGGTGTACCACTTGGGCATTGTCGAGCTGCGCGCAGGCAATGTCGCCCGGGCGCTCGAGCTCTTCGGCGCTTGCGAGCGTGGGCGCACGATGAAACGGGTGAAGGGGCTCTACGGGGCTTCTGCCGCGCACATCGCGTTTTGTTTCGCGTTGAAGGGCGACGTTCAAATGGCCAGTCAATGGCTCGAAACCGTGCAGCAGCGGCGTGGGCATGAGCCGGTGCCGCAAGCGATTTTGGCCGAAGTCATGGTGCTGGCGATGCAAGGCCACTTCGAAGCGGTCGCCAACATGTTGGAGCCGCGCGCTGCCGATAACCGCTCGGTGTTAGGGCCGCTGTCGCGGTTGCTCAATGTGCTGCGGGCCTACGCGCAAGACCGGCTCGGCAATTCGCCGCAAGCTGCCCTTACCGCTGCGCAACCCTATGCCGCGGGTGATTTCGACTTCGCCGGAGCGCACTGGCCCGACTTCGCCGCCTTCTTGGCGCGGCAGGGGCTGACGACCAAGCCCCAAGCGGCAGGCTAAAGAAAACATAAAACAAGAGAGCACGAAAAGCGGGTCGCCGCCACATAGACCTGGTGCCGGACTTTCCAAAATTCCAAACTCTGTGCCGCAGGTTCGGCTGCACGGGTGCTTCGCTTGGGCTGATCGACGGGCCGACCATCACTTTGGAATTTTGGAAAGTCCGGCACCCGCTACCCCTTAAATTGAGCCGTCGCCCCAATATGTCCACGCGCCGGCGAGCAGCATCACCACGGTGACCGCCAAGCTCGCCCAGCCCAACCCGCGCGCCCACTGGTACGCAAATTCACCGCGCTCGGTGACGGCGCCGCGCGCAATGCGGTTTAGCTGCCTTTGGCCCATGAGCCCAGCGGCCCAACCCAATGGCAACACCACCAAACCCAGCACGCCCATCACCAACAGCGCCACCGCCAAGGGAGGAAAAGGGTCTTCTGCGCGAACCATTGGCCGCATTGCGCAGCCTTTGCACATCACCTTCGCCGCGCGGCTGGTGACGCATGACTGGCACAAGAAGCGGCCGCAGCGCACGCAAATGTCGACCGCCGCCCGTTCAGGGTGGTCGGGGCAGGCGGCATCGGAGGGAACGAAGCGGGTGGCCATCGAGCGAAGGGCTTAACGTAGGGTCCGCGCGGTCACAACTTTGGAGCCTGCTTCATCACCGGCTCGCCGGCCGGGCACTTCGCGCGCTCGGTGGCGAAAACGGTGGTGGCTTGCGCGGTCATCTCTTTGAGCTCGTCAGGGTGCTCGGCTTGCCATGTGGTGATTTCACGCTTCACCCGCTGCAGCTCTTGCTCCACGTTGGCCAGCGTGAGCGGCACTCCGAAGCCGCGCGTTTCTTCACGCTCGGGCGCGCCGAGAATGCGCTCCAGCGCCACGTCGCCCAGCTCGCGTCGAAAATGTGACGATTCCCAGTACCATTTCATGCGCGAGGTGGTGTCGCCTTTGGCTGGCAGCGCTTCGGCGGTGAAGCGTGGGTCGGCGCCGCCGAACTCCCACAGAGGTGTGTGGTTGGCGGCCAGCACCGCCACCAATTCGGCCTTCCATGCTTCGTACTGCGGCCACAGCCCGGCTTGCTCTACCAATACCTGCGAGCGCACATGCGAGGGAGAAGTGTACACGTACAGCGTGATGCCTTGTTGGCGGGCGAAAGTGACGAGGGTGCGAAAATCTTCCATCGCGCCTGAACCTTTGTCGGTCACCGCGAGCTGGTTTTTCCACCCGCCGATAGAGCCACCGCCCTTGTCATGCGCCGTGCTGAAGGGGCGAAAGCAGGCGTACTCGCGCAGGTAGTCATGCTCGCTCCACATGAAGGTGCCGTGCATGCCACCTTGCTCTTCGATTCGCGCCGCCATGGTGTGCTCGTTTCGGCGGCCGCCCGGGTAAAAATAGCTGGGCAGGTATTGCTCCAGCGTGGTGCGGCGGCTGGCGCGCAACGCGTCGAGCGAGAGCAGTGTGTTGGGCACGTCGGCCAAGCGGTACATCCACTGGCGTTGAAAGTCGGCGGTGACGGCCAGGCGCTCTTCGGTGAAGTCGGCGCTCTTTCGGGTAGCGCCCGAGAATGAAAGAAAGTCGGCCCCAATGATGGCCACTTTCACCGGTGACTGCGCATGTGCGTGCTGCAGGTAACGCAGGGCCTCGTAAGCAGTGCCGTCTGAGAAGCCGACGTTGAGCGCGTGCTGGGTGAGGTTCTTCACCGCCGGCGCGTCAGGAGACAAGCCCACCTGTGCGCGAGAGGTGCCCATCAACAGCACGTCGGGGTGCTCGCGGTTGATGTCTGAAGCGCGAATGATGCGCTCGTTGAAAATCTGCCGTGGTTTATGGGCGTTGAAGCCGTCTTTCGAATACCAGTGGTACAGGCCCCAAGGGTCGACCACGCCGTTGATGCAGGCCAGGCCGCCCATCACCACGAGCACCAGCAACACCAGCAATTTCAAGAACCGGGCGGGTTGGGAGCTCATGGCTTAGAATTGGAAATAGAGAAATTCGCTGACCCGGGTGAGCAGCATTAACGAAGCGACGGCCATGGCGCCCACCACCACAGCCCAGCGTGGGTTCCACTCAAACTGCAGACGTCGGGGGGTGACTTTTTGAAACACCGGCTGCTTCGTCGCGAGCAGCTCTTGGGTGTTGGGCATGAAGCGGCACACCGCGAAGAGCGCCAAGGCAAGCGCCACGGTTTTGGCTTCGCTGCGCAGCCCTTCGGCAATCGCCCAACCGCCTTGCCCGAGCAAGCCTTTGAAGACGACGGTGGCCGTGTCCAAATTGGGAGAACGAAACGACACGCGGCTCAACATGATGCAGATGAAGGTGAACCCGCCTGAAAGTTCTACCAACCAGAATGGGCCTTCGGGGGTGTTCTCTTTGTTGGCGCCGCGCCAGCTGCGAAAGAGGTTGTTGATGACCAGAAAGATGCCGTTCAACCCGCCCCAAATCACGAAGCCCCAACCGGCCCCGTGCCACAGGCCTCCGAGCAACATGGTGAGCATCAAGTTGACGTAACGGCGCGTTTTGCCGCCTCGGTTACCCCCTAAGGGAATGTAAAGGTAGTTGCGCAAGAAGCGCGACAGCGTCATGTGCCAGCGCCGCCAGAAGTCGATGATGTTGTGTGCTTTGTACGGAGAATCGAAGTTGGCTGGCAGCTTCAGGTTGAACATGCGGGCCAAGCCGATGGCCATGTCTGAATAGCCCGAGAAGTCGAAGTAGAGCTGCAGCGAGTAGCAGAGCGTAGCGAGCCAGGCGTTGAAGAAAGTGGGAACTTGCCCCGAGGTGTCGTCGTAAACGGGCCCCACGTTGACCACCAGCGCGTCGGCGAGCACGACTTTTTTGAAGAGCCCGAAGATGAGCAGCGTGAGGCCCAAGGTGAAGGCTTCAGTGTTGAAGCGCCGCGTCTTGTCGTCGAGCTGATTGAGCAGCTCGTCGTGCTGAATAATGGGCCCGGCAATGAGGTGGGGAAAGAAGGTGACGAAAAGCAGATATTCGAGAAACGAATAAGGCCGCGACTTACCCCGCGACGAATCGACGATGTACGCGATTTGCTCGAAGGTGAAGAACGAGATGCCAAGCGGCAAAACGATGTGCTGCAGCGCGAAAGGCATGCCCGACAACTGCGTTGCCGTCTGGAGCAGAAAGTCGGTGTACTTGAAGTACCCGAGCAGCCCTAAGTTGAAGATGACACCCAGGGTGACGAGCAGTTGGGTCGGCTGCTTCTGCTCGGCGCGCGCGGTGAGGGCCCGGCCGAGCACGAAGTTCACCACCAACGAAGGCACCAGCACTTTTAAATTGTGCCAGTCCCAATAGGCGTAGAAGGTGATGGAAGCCACCACCAGCGCGCCGAGCGCCCAGCGCATGCTCTTCATACGGCCCAAGCCGAAGAAGGCAATGAGCGCCAGTGGCAGAAAGCCGACCAGAAACGCGTACGAGTTGAAGAGCACGGGAAACTAGGTCTTTTAGTCTAAAACAGGCTGGGCGAGGGCTCCCATCACTGCGTCGAAGTCACGGTGTGTCTGTGACGCTACCCGCGCGCCTTGAGCAAATCGCGAATCTCGGTAAGCAGTTTCTCTTGCGCAGGAGGCTCGGGAGGTGGCTTGGCGGCCTCTTCTTTCTTCATGCCTTCAACCAGCTTGCGCACTGGCGTGACGATGAGGAAATAAATCACCGCCGCTTTGAGCACGAAATTCACCAGGGCGCTGACGATGAGGTTGAAGTTCATCGACACCAACACTTTGCCGGTTTCGTCGTGCCGCAGCGGAATGTTGAGCAAGCCCAGGTCTTGACCCTTGGTGGGGTCGCCAATCATCATCATCAGGGGGTCGAGCACGGCCTTGGTGAAAGCGCCGACCACTTCACCAAAGGCGGCGCCGATAATGACGGCCACCGCCAAGTCGACGACGTTGCCGCGAATGAGAAAATCTCGAAAACCTTTCAACATGGTGCTGCTCCTTGAAGTGCGTGGGTAAAAGTTGAGAAAGGAGGGAACTTAAAGTGCCCGCGCGTGAATGGTGGTGGGCACTCGCTTCATTGCGTCGCATACCCTCTGGCTGACGTTGGAGTCCAAGTCCATGACCAGGTAGCCGATATCGGCGTTGGTCGAAAGGACTTGCGCGTGAATATTGCCGTTTTCTTCCGACACGATGCGGTTCACGTCGCGCAATACGCCAGGCACGTTTTGGTGCACGTGCACCACCCGGTAAGTGCCGGGGGTGGCCGCCAACTCTACCGAGGGGAAATTTACGCTGCCCACCGAAGCGCCGGCGGTACCGAAAGCAATCAAGCTCGAGGCGACTTCGCGGCCAATGGCCTCTTGGGCTTCGAGCGTCGAGCCACCGATGTGCGGAGTGAGCAGCACATTCTTCAAACCCTGCAATTCTGTCTTGAAGCCTTCACTCGAGTTGGCGTCGGGCTCGTCGGGAAAGACGTCGATGGCGGCGCCTCCCAGTTGGCCATTGCCGAGTACGTGCGCAAGCGCGGCCAAGTCGACCACCGTGCCGCGGCTGGCGTTGATGAGGCATGCCCCCTTCTTCATTTGCGCAAGCTGCGCGGCGCCGATGAGGCCCTTGGTCTGCGGTGTTTCGGGCACATGCAGGGTGACGAAGTCTGAATTCGTGAGCAGCGTTTCTAAGTTGGGGCAACTGGCGTTGTTGCTCAGCGGCAACTTGGCGGCGGTGTCGAAGTACAAAACGCGCATGCCGAAGAACTCGGCGAGAATGCCGACTTGGCTGCCGATGTGGCCGTAACCCACCACGCCGAGGGTTTTGCCGCGCACTTCGTGAGAGCCGGCGGCGACTTTACGCCAGCTGCCTTGGTGCATTTCCATCACCCGGTCGCCCAACTGGCGCGAGAGCATGATGACTTCGGCCATAATCAACTCGGCCACGCTGCGGGTGTTGCTGAAGGGGGCGTTGAACACGCAGACGCCGCGCTTCATCGCCGCGTGAAGCGCGATTTGGTTGGTGCCAATGCAGAAGGCGCCAATACCGAGCAAGTCGGGAGCCGCTTCAAGCACGCGCGGGGTGACGTGGGTTTTGCTGCGAATGCCGAGCAACTGCACGCCGGCGAGCTTTTTGATGAGCTCGTCTTCTTTGAGCGCTCCGTCGGCGCGAATGACTTCGAAGCCATGCTTTTTCAGCATTTCTTCGGCCAAGGCATGAATGTTTTCGAGCAGAAGTACTTTGAGTGGCGCTGCCATGTGCGCGACGCGTACCGCGATGGCTGGCTTAGTCAAGGCCCAGCTGACATCAGTATCGCAGGGGGGTAAAGATTGAAGCCGCGCATGGCTCAGCCCGACTGGAACGCAGAGATTTACCACCGGGTGTCAGAGCCTGCGTGGCAATGGGGAAAGAAAGTGCTCGCCGCGTTGCCGCTCGAAGGCGACGAAGCGGTGCTCGACGTGGGCTGCGGCAGCGGGCGGCTGACGGCGTTGTTGGCTGAGCGGTTGCCGAGGGGGCAGGTGATGGGGGTCGACACTTCACAGCCCATGCTCGACGTGGCGGCCCGTGAGTTGAAACGTTTTGGCACGCGGGTGTCGCTTGTTCACGCCGAAGCGCAGGCGCTCGCATTGGGTGAGCCAGTCGACGTCGTTTTCAGCACCGCGACTTTTCATTGGGTGGCTGACCACGCGGCGCTCTTCACGTCATTGGCGCGGGCGCTGAAAACCGGCGGCCGGTTGCACGCGCAGTGGGGAGGTGAGGGCAATCTCCACCGCTTCTTGGGGCTGGTGGGCGACGTCACCCGTTCGGCGCGGTGGAGTGAATATTTCGTCGGCTTTCGAGCCCGGGTGGAACTTTGCCTCGCTCGATTCGACGCGCGGGCACTTAACGCAGAATGGTTTTGAAGTGACGGAATTGTCGCTCACCCCGGCCCCGACCCCATTCGTCAGTGCCGAAGATTTTCGGGTCTTCGTTTCTAACGTGGTGTTGCGTCACCATTTGCTTGCGCTGCCCGAAGATGAGCGGCAAGCATTTCTCGATGACGTGGTGCAGCGAGCGGGAGCGGGTGGCGCTCCGTGGACGCTCGACTACGTGCGCCTCAACTGCCGGGCAGTGAAGCGGTAAATGGTGAGGCCCGCTCGCGGTCGTGTTTAGCTGTGGAGTGAGATGTTCGACTCGCTTGGTCACGACCTTTTGAACCCCGCGACAACACCGGGAGCGCTCGCCTACGGTTTGGTCTTTCTCTTCATGGCGATGCTCGCGGCCCGCCTGGTGGGCGTCTGGAGTCATCACGTTGCCAGTCGCCCCACGCTGTTTGTCAACCGAACTTCGGCGACTTTCATTGCCCAGTTGTTGCGCATCGGCGCATTTCTCATGGCCGCTATTCTCTATTCGCACGTGGTGCCGGCGCTGAGACAGCTGGGTGGCGCACTGCTGGCGAGCGCGGGCGTCATTTCGTTGGTCGTCGGTCTCGCTGCCCAGAACACGCTCGGGCAGCTCATCGCCGGCATCGCGATTCTGCTCTATCGACCGTTTGAGCTGGACCAGGTGCTCACCGTCTATTTGCCTTCGGGAGTACCTCAGACGGGCACGGTGAAACAATTCACGCTTGGGTACACGCGGCTCGAGGCCGCCAACGGTGGCTCAATCGTGGTGCCCAACAGCGTGATGCTGTCGGCGGTTTTCATTCGTTCAGAGCCCAAGAGCTCCGATGCCGCTGCTTCGCATCGCCCTTGATACCCGCACCTGCGTCACAGCACCTTGCCGGGGTTCTTTACCCATTCTTCGCCCTGACTTCGTAAAGCCGCTTGGCCGTCGAACCCTGCATGGCGCACAGAACAAAAAAACGTCAACGCGCTGAATGTAAACCAATGCAGTTCAGAGAAAGCCTTTAAGGGTTCGTCAACTGAACCATCACCGTGTTGAGAATCTTTTCGCCACCCGACGACATCGAGGAGCTAACGGTGTTGCAGCGGTGAAACAGATGCTCGCGGGAGCGGACGAGCGCTTCGCGGAGGTCATTGCGCTCATCGAGAAGGCTCGCGCCCGTGGGTACCAGGCGGTGAACACCGTGCTTGTCGGGCACTCCTGGGAACTCGGCGCATACATCAGCAGGAAGATCGCAACCGCCGAGTGGGTCCACCTCACTTGGTTGAAAACCAAGGGTCGCAGGTTGAAAAAAGCGGTGTGAGCAGCGCGTTGCCGGTCAGTCGCGCAGAACTCGGGAACATCGGTCGATCAACCGATGTCGGTGCCCTTCGATGTCGGAGAAGATTTGGGCATGAACCGATTGACGGTCGTGGCTCAAGTGATCGCTGGAGCCATCTCTGTTGTCGCCCTATCGATGATTGCGTGCTCAAAAAACGGTGTGGAGCCGCGACCGGGAATCGAGCTTGGCTTCGACGACCCGCGCACCGCGGTGTGGCGTGAGGCTGTGGTTCATGCGAGCCATCGTGGCGCCGAGCTGCTCCCAGAAATGGAGCTGCGCGCGAGCAAAGGAGACGAAGAGACGAGACGCCGGGTGAAGGCTTGGCTCGAGATGGCGCTTCGGCGCTCGCTGAAATGGGGTGACGTGAGCGGGTATCGCGCCCTGGCAAAGTTGGGAGAGGCAGAGGTGAACGAGGGTCGCGCGCGCTTCGCCGAGCTCGCGAGTGCCAAGGTGGTGAACGATCACCCGCCGGCGGGCCTGCACGAGCTTGGAGGCTTCGCGCTCGCCGCCGCCACCGAAGCACTCGCAGGGGGTAACCCCGTCGCGCAGGCCGAAGCGCTGCGGTTGATTCACTGGCGCGCAGCGAGGCACCTGCGGCCGCTCGTCGAGCAGAAGCGCGCCGACATGACGCGTCTCACCGAATGGCATGGCGACTATTCCACCGGCGCTACGCTCAGCAATCACGCGGCGGCGGTGCTCGCCGGCTGGGATCGCCAAATCGATGCCGTGCCGTGCCTGCTCTTCGAGGAGGACGTGGACGACTTTGGCAGTGATCTTGTCAACGCCATGCGCAGCAGTAACGACGCCATTCGGGCCACGACCGAGCAGGAGTACTGGGATCGCGCTCGACCAGCGTGGGGGCGGTGGTGGGGGCTGACCCCCGACGGCGGGCTTTCCCCGCCCAGTCGAGAAGTCTGGCTCACCGGGGAGCGCGCGCAGGGTGGCTTTTAGCCGAACCAAAGGTCGCATCGGGACGTCAGCACGCCAAAGAGACCCGAGCCAGTCCTGCCTCGTGCTGAAAGATGTGGAATTTCAAACTGCAAAGCCGGGCTGGGCAACAGTGAGGGCTGGTGCGCGAAGACCGAAAGCACCCCTGCAGTGACCGTCAAGAACGTCTCGAACCTCGTGGCCGCTGAGCGGGGCCGCGCCGGTGTAAGTGAGCGCCAATGACATGGGGTAAGAGAATGAAAATTCGAGGTTCATGTACTGCGACGATCATGCGCCTGCTCATTTCCACGCCTACTACGGCGACCACCGTGCCCAGATTTCCATCGAGAGCCTCGATGTCATCGGTGGTTCATTGCCTAAACGGGTCTTGGCGCTTGCAGTTGAGTGGGCCGTCGAGCACCGAGATGAACTTCGAGCCGACTGGGAACGAGCAGCTGAGCATCAGCCATTGCTTTCGATTGACCCACTGGAGTGACCGATGACGCGAGCGACAAAAGTAGAACCACGGTCGGGGTATCGACTCTACGTGGAGTTCTCCGATGGCGTAGCGGGGGTCATTGACCTTGCTGATCGGCTCTTCGGCCCGGTGTTCGCGCCGCTGCGTGACGAGTCGCTCTTCAAGCAGGTGAGCCTCGACCAATTCGGTGTCCCATGTTGGCCAACCGGCGCCGACCTTGCCCCTGATGCCATTCACCAGAAGCTTCGCAAGCAGCTTGAGACCCAATCGCACGCACTGTGATATCGCCTAACCGCTAGATCTCAGGGTAAGGTCTTCACTTCGTGGAGGAGCAGTTCGAGGTCCTCCGACCGAATGCGAATGCTGTTCACGATGCGCAGGTGGGGCAGCTTCCCGATGTCGATTCGCCCGCTGAACAGTTACAAACTAAGCGGCCCTTCGGCCGGCCAGGGATTGCTCGAATGAAGCTGATTGGAAGCCGCACGGAACAGCAGCTGCGCGAGGAGTTGGTTCGCTCGAATCTCGCGCTGCAGGACGGCAGCCATGGCCGATTGGCGAACGCTCTTGAGTCTGTGAATGTGAAAGTCACTGGTGCTTATGTCCTCAACTGGGTTCCCGAGCAGGCCGAGGACATCTATACCGTTCTTGCCTCCGCAGACGAGGTTGTGATCGTTGAAGTGCCGCGAGGTGAAGGCCAAGTTCTGTCAGCACGCGAGGAGCTGGCGAAGTACGAGGGCAAGTGCTCGAAGATCCAAAGGATAAAGGTAGCCGTCGCCAAGGATCTGCTGACATCGAGAGCGTCAAACCTTTCTTACTGAAACAGCGCAACTCAACGAAGGGCCGCGACAGCGGCTGAGCTGACGAAGCGTGTTCACGCCGCGAGCTTGGACGCCGACTTGCAGTCGCCCTGACCTTCCCCCCGAAAATTACGCCATTGGCATCGTGGTGCCCAACAGCGTGATGCTGTCGGCGGTTTTCATTCGTTCAGAGCCCAAGAGCTCCGATGCCGCTGCTTCGCATCGCCCTTGATACCTGCACCCTCGTCACAGCACCTTGCCGGGGTTCAAAATGCCCAGGGGGTCAAACGCCGCTTTCAACGCCCGCATCAAAGCCAGCTCAGTGTCACTGCGCGAGTAGTGAAGAAACGGTTTCTTCAACAACCCAATGCCGTGCTCCGCGCTGATGCTGCCGTGGTACTTCTTCACCAGCGAAAACAGCTGCTCATCGGCCTCGTGCGTTTTTTCCCAGAACGCTTCTTTCGTCAGCTGCTCGGGCTTCATCACGTTGACGTGCAAATTCCCGTCGCCGATGTGCCCGAAGAGGCAAATTTCCCAACCGGGGTAACGGGTAGAAAACACTGAGTCCAACTCCGTGCAAAACGCGCCCAGCGCTTCAATGGGCAAGGCAATGTCGTTCTTGTGCGGCAGCCCCGTCGCCGACAGGCTCTCGCTGATGCCTTCACGCAGCGCCCAGAGACCTCTCGCCTGCTCTTCACTTTGCGCCAGGGTGCCGTCGCGCACCAGCCCGTCTTCAAAGAGCTTCTGCAGCCACGGGTCAAGCGCGCCCGCGTCGGCTGCTTCGACCTCCATCAACACATAGTGCGATGAGGCTGCCTCGAACGGGGGCCGCAAGCCGCGATGCTTTTCGAGCCGCGCGGTGCATTTGTCAGTGAAGAACTCGTAAGCCGAAAGGGTGAATGGCCCTTTTCGCGCAGTGGAAAAGAGCTTCAGCACCGCCTTTAAATTGTCGACCGCGAAGAGAAAGACGTCGGTTTTGCCCGGCAGCCGCGTCAATTTCAGCGTGGCCTGGGTGATGAGACCCAAAATGCCCTCGCTGCCGATGAACAGCTGCCGCAAGTCGACGCCGGTGTTGTTCTTCTCGAGCGCGCCGTTGAGCTGCAGCACTTCACCGCTGGGCAACACGACTTCTAACCCCAGCACCCATTGCCGGGTGAGCCCGTAACGAATCACCCGCACGCCACCGGCATTGGTAGCGATGTTGCCGCCCACTTGTGAAGAGCCCTTCGATGCGAAATCGACCGGCCAAAACAAACCGGCCTCAGCGCAGTGGCGGTGCACGGCTTCTGTCACCGCTCCGGCCTGCACCACGACCGAAAGGCCCAGCGCATCAATGGGCCCTATCGCCCGCATGCGCTCGAACGAGAGCACCACTTCGCCTTTCGCCGCGACGGCACCGCCGGCCAAGCCGGTGCGTCCACCAGAGGGAACCACCGCTACCTTGTGCGCCGTGGCCAGCTGCATCACCGTCGACACTTCGGCTGTCGTGCGAGGCCGAACCAAGAGTTTCGGCGCGGGAGCGAAGACACGCGTCCAGTCGCGGCCGTAGGTGGCGAGGTCATCGGCATCGGTCGAGCATGTATCGGCGGGCAGCTGCGCCTCAAGCGCACTGCGAAAAGCGCTCCAACTGTCCATGCGGAGCACCGTAGACCGTTTTTTACAGAGTGCCCACGGTGGCGCGGTAAAGCACGCCGTTGCCGCTTGCTGTGTACGCACCGTCAGCGGCGGCAACCCAGGCCGATTCGCCTCGCTTGAGTGTCAGCGAGGCGTTGCCCATTTCCACCGTGGCCGTGCCTTCGGTGCAGAGCAAAATCTCGGGGCCCGAACGCGCAGGCTTCACCGCATGCGCGGCCGAGAGCGAAAACCGCGACAACCGAAAGTCGGCAGCAGCTGTCGCATAGGTCCACTCACCAGGCGCGGCCTCCGTCGGCTCCAGCACCTTCACCGGGCCGGCCGAAAAATCGAGCACCCCCAGCAGCTCTTTCACGTCGACATGTTTCGGCGTCAGCCCGCCACGCAACACGTTGTCAGAATTCGCCATCAACTCAATGCCCACGCCGCGCAAATAGGCATGCAGGTTGCCGGCGTCGAGATAGAGCGCTTGGCCCACAGACAGCTCGACATGGTTGAGCAGCAGCGAGCTCACCGCGCCAATGTCGCCCGGGTACGCCTGTGCCAACCGGTGCGCACAACGGTACGCGACGGCCTCGTCACCTGTGCCTTGCGACAATTTCTCGAGCTGCGGCACCACCGAAGCCAGCAAGGCGGCAGTGCGGTCTTTGGGCATCGTCATCAACGTCTCGAAAACGCCGGCCAGCCCTCCCAACTGCAACACCGCCGAGAGCGACGTCGTCACCGCGTGCCCCAGCCCCGCGAAGAGACGCGCTGAAGCACCCAGCTTGCGAAAACCGCACAACGCTTCAAACGGTGTGAGCGCGCAAATCAGCTCGGGCTTGTGGTTGGCGTCTTTGTAGTTGCGGTGCGCGGCGGTGAGGGGCACGCCGGCCGCTTCTTCGCGCGCGAAGCCGGCCTGGGCCTGCGCCAAGCTGGGGTGTGCCTGCAACGAAAGCGGAGCGTCGGCGGCGAGCACCTTGAGCAGAAAAGGCAACCGGTTTTGAAAGCGCTGGGCCACCCTGGCTCCCAGTGTCGAGACCGGGTCGCCGTCAATCAGCGCCAGCAGAGAACCCTGGGGTGTAGCCGAGGGTGCGAGCGGGTGCGCGCCCAGCCACAGCTCGGCTTGGGGCTTGCTCGAGCGAGGCTGACCCAGCAGCCCAGAGATGGCGGTCTGACTGCCCCAGGCATATTCTTGAATGGTGTTTTGAAGGCGCTCCACCCGCACATCGTAGTGGCAATGGCCAGGCGTGCAAATGCGTGAGCGCTGTCACCTTTGCTGTGGCATTCTAGAAGGCAGGTAGTCGTCTCTTGCGATTTTCTCGATGCGAGCTTCGGCCGGTAGCGACGTGACCACGAACGACAGCAAGACGGCCGACACCGTGCGCAAGCTCGAGGAGCGTTTGGCGCGCGAGCACCAGGCCCGCCTTGACGCCGAAGCGATTGCCAAGCAGTCGGCGGCCGACCTGTATCAAAAGCACCAAGCGCTGTTGTTGCTGCAGCGGGTGGCGTCGGCGTCGAATGAAGCGCTCAATATCGATCAAGCGTTTCAGACCGTGCTCGACCTGGTGTGCACGCACATGCACTGGCCCATTGGCCACATGTACATTCCCACCCGTACCGGCCACTTGTGCCCCACCGGCATTTGGCACCTCGACGACGAAGCCCGCTTCGACGCGTTTCGCACCCTGACTGAAAACACTCCGCTGGCGCCAGGCGTGGGCTTGCCGGGCCGTTGCTTCAGCGAAGGCAAACCGTTGTGGGTAGTCGACGTCGCGGTTGACGCGAATGTCCCGCGTTTTGCGTCGGCCGTCGAAAGCGGCGTGCGCGTGGGGTTTGCTTTTCCCGTGGTGGCGGGCAACGTGGTCGTCGCGGTGGCCGAATTCTTCTTCGCCGACGCCACCGAACCTGACGCAAGCGTGCTTTCGTTGATGGCCGACGTGGGTGTTCAGCTCGGGCGGGTGGTTGAACGCGAGCGCGCCAAAGCCAAGCTCCTCGACGACGCGTTTCACGACCCGCTCACCGGCCTGCCGAACCGGGCGTTGTTTTTGAACCGCCTCGAGCATGTTTTCGAAATGGCGGCCCGTCACAAAAAGGCGCCGTTCGCGGTGCTCTGTTTAGACCTCGACCGTTTCAAGGTGGTGAACGACAGCTTGGGCCACCAGGCCGGTGATGGGCTCTTGCGCGAAGTGGCGGCGCGGCTCGGTACCGCGGTTCGCCGCAGTGACACCTTGGCGCGTTTGGGAGGCGACGAGTTCGGCATTTTGGTCGAAGGCCTGCGTGACGTGAGCGACGCGATGCGCGTGGCTCAGCACGTCAACACCGCGCTTGGCGCACCGTTCATGCTGGGAGCGCAAAAAGTGTTCGCCACGGTGAGCATCGGTATCGCCTACCACGACGCCCGTTACGAAAAGCCGGGCGACATGCTGCGTGACGCCGACATTGCGATGTACCGCGCGAAGGAGCAGGGCAAAGCCCGCCACCAGGTGTTCGACCGTGAAATGCAGGCCCGGGCCCGCTCGCGCTTGGAATTAGAGAGCAACTTGCGCCAAGTGGTGACGCGACAAGAGCTGCGCCTGCACTACCAGCCGGTGGTGTCGCTGAAGACGGCGCAGGTCGTCGATTTCGAGGCCTTGGTGCGCTGGCAGCACCCCGAAATGGGCTTGGTGCCGCCGGCCAAGTTCATACCCGTGGCTGAAGAGACGGGGCTGATTGTCGAAATCGGTGCCTGGGTGATTGAAGAAGGCTGCCGCCAATTGCAGCAATGGCGAAAGGCTGGGTTGCCGCAGTCAATGTCGGTGACGGTGAACTTGTCGACGCGGCAGCTTTCAGCGCCCAACATCGTCGAAGACATTGTTCGCATTGGCCGTGAAACGGGCCTCACGTTGAGCCATTTGAAGCTCGAAATCACCGAGAGCGCGGTGATTGAACAGCCAGAGCGCGCGGCTGAGACGCTGAAGGAGCTCAAACGCTTGGGCGTGGGGCTCTTGCTCGACGATTTCGGCACTGGCTACTCGTCGCTTTCGTACCTGCACCAATTTCCCATCGATGTTTTGAAAATCGACGGCTCCTTCGTGCGCAAATTGGAGCCGGGCAACAAGAACGCTGAACTGGTGCGCACCATCGTGGTGTTGGCGAAAAATTTAGGCATGGACGTCATCGCCGAGTGTGTCGAGACGTACGAGCAGTTGGAGCTCTTGAAGGAGCTCGGCTGTGAATACGTGCAAGGCTATTACTTCTCGAAACCGGTCGAAGCGAACGAGGCGATGAAGCTGGTTCACCAGCCATTCAAAATGGAACGGCCGCGTTTCTAAAGCTACTGCCGCACGGCAGTGACCAGCGCCTCAATCGACTTGCGCGCATCGCCAAACAGCATGCGCGTTTTGTCTAAGAAGAAGAGCGGGTTTTCGACGCCGGCGTAGCCTGCCGCCATGCCGCGTTTGAGCACCACGGTCATCTTCGCCTTCCACACCTCGAGCACCGGCATGCCGTAAATCGGGCTCTGCGCATCGTTCAACGCACCGGGGTTCACAATGTCATTGGCGCCAATGACCAACACCACGTCGGTGTGGGCGAAGTCAGCGTTGATGTGCTCCATTTCGAGCACAATGTCGTAAGGCACGTCGGCCTCGGCCAGCAGCACGTTCATATGCCCCGGCAAACGGCCCGCCACGGGGTGAATCGCGAAGCGCACCTGCACGCCTTGCTCGCGCAGCGTCTTGGTGAGCTCGTTGACCGCGCTCTGCGCCCGCGCCACCGCCATGCCGTAGCCCGGCACGATGATGACGCTCTTCGCGTCTTTCAGCCGTTGCGCGGTTTCATCGGCTTTGATTTCGCGCACCTCGCCTTGCTCCGCCGCCGCGCCTTCGCCGGGCTTGGAGTCAGCGGTGCCGAAGCCTCCGAAAATCACGTTCCAAATCGAACGGTTCATCGCGCGGCACATGATGATGGAAAGAATCGCACCGCTCGAGCCGACCAACGCGCCGGTGACGATGAGCAAGTCATTGGCGAGCATGAAGCCCGCCGCCGCCGCCGCCCACCCTGAATAGCTGTTGAGCATCGACACCACCACCGGCATGTCGGCGCCGCCAATGGCCATCACCAAGTGAATGCCGATGAGCCCGGCGACCGCCGTCATGGCCAACAACCACGGCATGCCGTCAGCGCCATGCGCTTGCAGAAACGGCACCGCGAGCGCGACCGCGGCGCCTGCCAGCGTGAGGTTGAGCGCATGTCGGCCGGGCAACAGCAAAGGCTTGCCGCTGATGCTGCCTTTCAACTTGCCCCACGCGACGACAGAACCGGTGAAAGTAAGCGCGCCGACGCCCACGCCCGCCCAAATTTCAATCTCGTGCACCACTTGGGTGGTGTAGTTGATGAGCGCTTCAGGCCGAGGCGAAAGGTATGACGAGACGCCCACCAGCACCGCGGCCAAGCCGACGAAGCTGTGCAGAATCGCCACCAACTCGGGCATGCCGGTCATCTCTACCCGGCGCGCCAGCACCGCGCCAATCGAGAAACCGACGAAGAGACACCCCGCGAGCAGGCCCAAGCCCGTGCGGTGCGTTTCTAAGAAAGTTTGCAGGGTACCTGTGCCCATGCGCTCGGCCACCCAGGTGGTGGCGGCAATGGCCACGGCCAAGCCCATACCCAACATGCCGTACAGGTTGCCGCGGCGGGCGGTCTCTTGCTTCGACAACTCGCCCAGGCTGCGAATGAAAAGCACACCCGCCACCAGGTAGGCGACAATGGTTTGGCCGCTCATCAATGGCCCCCCGCGCTCTCACGGCGAAACATTTTCAGCATGCGCTGGGTAACGAGAAAGCCGCCGGCGATGTTGATGGCCGAAAGCAGCACCGCCGCCGCGCCGAGCAGCGTCGCCCACTCGAAGCCCTGGCCAATTTGCAGCATGCCTCCCAAAATGATGATGCCGCTAATGGCGTTGGTGACGCTCATCAACGGGGTGTGCAGCGAAGGGCTGACGCTCCAAATGACTTGCCAGCCGACGAAGCACGCCAAAATGAACACGGTAGAGTGTTGCAAAAAGTCAGGTGGGGCAAAGCGCCCCAGCAAAAAGAGCGCACTGATGCCCACGAGCCCAAACACCCCCGTGCCCCAGGCATAGCGGGTGGGCCGCATGATGTCGTTTTGCAACGGCTTGGCTCCGGGAGGAGGCGGCGACACCACTTTCACTTTCACGGGAGCGGGCGAGGGCTCGGCCTTGGGGGGTGGAGGCAGCGTTTGGCCTTCGTGGCAGACCAGCGCTGGCCGCACCACGTCGTTGCCGGTGTCGACTGTGAAGGTGTTGCCGGGGCTCATTTCACTCAGCAAATGGAGCACGTTGTTGGCGAAGAAACGGCTCGCGGTGGCGGCCATGCGGCTGGGCAAGTCGGTGTAGCCGACAACTTTGACGCCTTGGTAGTCGACGACCTCGCCCGGCTTGCACAGCTCGCAGTTACCGCCTTGCTCGGCCGCCATGTCGACGATGACTGAACCGGGCGCGAGCGCTTCGACCACGTCGCGCGGCAGCAGAATGGGCGCCTTGACCCCGGGAATGAGCGCGGTGGTGATGACGATGTTGCATTCTTTGGCTTGCGCCTTGAAGAGCTTCATTTCGGCGGCGATGAATTCGGGGCTCATTAATTTCGCGTAGCCGCCGCCGCCTTCACCGCTCTCTTTGAAGTCGACTTCGAGAAATTTCGCGCCCAGGCTTTCGACCTGCTCTCGTGCCGCGGCCCGGGTGTCGAAGGCGCGCACTTCAGCGCCCAATGCTTTCGCCGCTCCGATGGCGGCGAGGCCGGCCACACCGGCGCCGATAACCAGCACCTTCGCGGGAGCCAGCGAGCCCGCCGCGGTGACTTGGCCACCGAAGAAACCTTGGTACTGGTGCGCCGCTTCGAGCACCGCGCGGTAGCCAGCCAGGTTGGCCATCGACGAGAGTACGTCCATCTTTTGGGCGCGGGTGATGCGGGGTATGCGCTCGAGCGCAAGGGCGCTCACTTTGCGCGCATTGAGCGCTTCGAGCAGCACGGTGAGCCGCTCGGTTTGGAGCAGCGAAATCAGCACCGCGCCTTGTTTCAAGTGCACCGCTTCGGCGACTGAAGGGGCACGCACTTTGATGAGAATGTCGGCTCGAGAAAAAACCTCGGTGGCGTTGGTGCACGCGGTGGCGCCGGCTTCGGCGAAGGCGGCGTCAGTGAAGCCCGCCAAGGTTCCCACGCCTGGCTCGAAGCACAGCTCAAAGCCCATTGTTTTCAACTTGCGAACCGACTCAGGCGACGCGGCGACGCGTTTTTCGCCGTGGCCCGTTTCTTTGGGAATGCCGATTAAAATGGGGCACCTCCGCGCTGCGCAGCGGTGGGGCGCGCGACGGGAGGCAACTCAACAAATGAGAGAGGCATGGGAGCCACCACACCTAGAGAGCGGCGGGCGCCTCGTCAACTTCTTCTAGAGCGCCGAACAGGTTACCGGACCGTCGCGAGGGTGCTGAGACCGAAGCGAGGCGGGCGCCCGAGGAAGGAGCCCCGGAGGCGTGCCGTTGGGCACGTCGAGGAGCGGACTGACGAGGCCGCAG
>JAIBBR010000160.1 GCA_019694575.1 Myxococcaceae bacterium | reverse complement strand
GCGTCTCAAACGCGGAACTCGCCGCGGTCAATTTGGTGCCTGACAAATTCCATGGCGAATGGAACTACACTGTCCTCCCAACCAATCACACCGAATCGATCTCCTAATTTTGTTACAAACCCTAAGGGCCCGCCACAAAATAAACGCTCCATATCAGCGCCGATCCATCCCGGCTGTCCGCGTTGCGCTCCCTGCGACTTACCACTGGTAAATCTCGGTCGCGCGCCTCGCCATCCGGGCGCCTCGGCGCAGATCTCGGAGCGTTTATTTTGTGGCGGGCCCTAACCCCAATAGCGGGGTTAAAGTCAGGAGTCGAAAACCCGCGCGTTGTCTGAGCGCGAGCGCAGCGCCTTCACGCTGTTGTTCGCTTCACGCAGCAAGTCTTCACTGCTTCGTACGCGATCATGGGGGAACACCGCTCCGCCGATGCGCAGCTTGAGCTCGAAAGCCACGGGCACCACCGTCGGCTTCACTTGCCGCACCACTTCATAAAGCCGCCTGGCGGTGATCTGCGCGCCCTTCAAGTCAGTCTCGGGCAGCAAAATAATGAACTCGTCGGCGTCGAGGCGAAAGAGGCGATCAGCCCCACGCAGGGCATCGCGAATGGCCGCGGCAAATTGAGCGACGAGCGCCGTAGACCCGTCGCGCCCCAGCGTGTACCGCAGGCCTTGGTAGTCTTCGAGCACCAGCATTAGACATGACGAGGGCCGCCCATAACGCCGCGAACGCGCCAGCTCGCCGTCTAAGCTCGCTTTCAACTGGGCATACGTGCCGGCCCCCGTTACCGGGTCTAACGCGCGCAAATGCGCCAGCTCTTCTTCGGCTGCGGTAAGCCGCTGGCGGTATTCTTTCACCGTGAGCGCGGCGTTGATGCGCGTTTGCAGTTCGATCAGCTTGAAGGGCTTGGTGACATAGTCGTCGGCCCCCAACTCCATGCCGCGAATCTTGCCGTCCATGTCGCCCATTGCCGTGAGCACAATCACGGGAATGTTTTTGTAGCGGGCGTCGTCACGCATCGACTTGAGCACCGCGAAACCGTCTTTGCGCGGCATCATCAAGTCGAGCAGCACCATGTCGGGGTTTTCTTTGGGCAGCTTCTCCAAACACTCCACGCCGTCTTCTGCCTGTACCACGCGGTAACCCGACGCCTCGCACAGATCGCGCAGCAGGTTGCGCGTGTGGGGGTCATCGTCAACCACCAAGACCAGGCGGCTCGGCGTTGTGGAGTGGGTGGCCACGGCCGCTCTTAGCTCCACTCGCCGCGGGCGCGGCTTTCGAACCGGGTGTACTCAGAGAGAAACACGAGGTCGATACTGCCCACCGGACCGTTACGTTGCTTGGCAATGATCAACTCGACGGGAATCGTGGTTTTAAAGTTCTGTTCGCCGCCGCCTTCTTCGTCACCTTCGTCGTCGCGGTGAATGAACATCACCACGTCGGCATCTTGCTCGATCGCGCCCGACTCACGCAGGTCAGAGAGCATCGGCTTGCCTCCTTTACGTTCTTCGACCTTACGGTTGAGCTGCGAGAGGGCGATGATCGGCAAGCCCAACTCTTTTGCCAGCGATTTCAACGAGCGGCTGATTTCTGACACTTCGAGCTGCCGGCTCTCGACGCGGCCCTTCTGATGCATCAGCTGCAAGTAGTCGATGATGATCAGCGAGAGCGACGGGTCTTTCTGCTTCAACCGGCGGGCTTTGGCGCGCAAGTCGAAAGAAGAGAGACCGCCCGAGTCGTCGATGTAAATCGGCGCGTTGAAAAGGGGCGCCGCGGCTTCTTGAATTTTCTCTTCGTCATGTGGCGTCAGGCGCCCGCCACGCAGCTTCTTCATGTCGACCCGGGCCGACGTCGCCAACAGGCGCGACACCAACTGCACCGACGGCATTTCGAGCGAGAACACGCCCACCGCGCGGTTCTCTTTGAGCGCCACATGCAGGCCGACGTTCATCGCCAGCGAGGTTTTGCCAATGCCGGGGCGGGCGGCGAGTACGATTAATTCGCCGGGGTGCAAGCCGGTGAGCTGGTTGTCGAGGTCGAGAAAGCCCGTCGACAGGCCGGTAATGCCCGACGCGGCCTTCTTCATTTTATCGAGCAGCGCGAGGGCCGGCTCCATCAACTCGGCCATCGGCACCAGATCGCCGGTGCGCTTCTTTTCGGCGACGTGAAACACTTTTCGCTCGGCGTCATCGAGCAGGTTGGCGACATCGCCGGTCTCTTGCGAAGCCAGCTCCATGATGTCGCGGCCTACTTTGAACAGCGAGCGCCGGGTCGACTGATCTTTGACGATATGGGCGTACTGCACCGCGTTTTGCGCGATCGGTACGAGCTGATCGAGCTGCATTAAATACGGAGGCCCGCCCACCGTAGTGAGCTGGCCGCGTACTTTGAGCTCTTCAGAAAGGGTCAGCGGGTCGACCTTCGCCGAACGCCCGTCGAGGGCGAGCATGGCGGCGAAAATCTGCCCGTGCGCGGGGCTGGCGAAGTCGTCGGGAATGACGACTTCGGCCACGTTCGAAACAACCGAGTTATCTGCCAACACAGCGCCCAACACGGCGCGCTCAGCGGCGAGATCTTCGTGTGGACGGCTGTTGGTCAGCTCCACTTGGCCCCTCTAAGGTTGATCGACGGCTGTTTTGAAACGCGTAAGCTTACGCTTGAGCGTCGCCGACGACTTCAACTTTGAGCTTCGCGGTCACGTCGCGGTGCAGGCGCACTTCGACGTCGAACTGGCCCGCGGTCTTGATCGGGTCGGGCAAGTGAATCAACCGGCGGTCGATCTTCAACCCCTGGCCCGCCAAGACTTCAGCGATATCGAGGCCAGTGACCGAACCGAACAGCTTGTCTTGCTCGCCGATCTTCCGCGAGATTTTCACCGTCGCGCCTTCGAGCTTCTTGGCCTGCTCTTGAGCAGAGCCTTTGAGCTTCTGTTGGCGCAGTTCAATGACCTGCTTCTCGTGCTCTAACTGACGCACGTTGGCCGCGCTGGCCAACATCGCCAGGTTGCGAGGCAGCAAGTAGTTACGGGCATAGCCGTCTTTGACGTTTACCAATTCGCCCGACTTGCCCAAGTTGTAAATGTCTTCACGCAAAATCAGTTTCATGACGGTACCTTTGGGCCTTACCCAGCGAGAACAACGTAGGGAATGAGCGCCAGACCACGCGAACGCTTGATCGCTTTGGCCATCGAACGTTGGTGCTTGGCGCAGTTGCCAGAAATACGCTGGGGTATGATCTTGCCTCGCTCGGTCACGAAGTACTTGAGCATCGACTGATCTTTGAAGTCGACCTTGGCATTCTTGTCTGCACAGAAGCGGCAGACCTTTTTACGGCCGAAGGAGCGGTTGCCCTTCTTGTCGTCGTCCATGCCGCCGTTGTCTTGACCGCCCTGAGGCTTGCCGCGGCCACCCGTCTTTTCACTTGAGTACGCCATTTGGTTTGAAGTCCTTTTTTTCTAAAAGTGTGTGGTTCGCCCGAAGCCTTACGCTTCGTCGTATTTCCCGAAGTCAGGCATGTCGTCGCCGTATTCGTCGCCGCCACGGTACGAGTCGCGCTCTGCTCCACCCAACGGACGGTTGTCGTCTACGTCACCGGCCAGCTTGAGGTCTTCTTGCGGTTGCCGGGTCTCAGGGTCAATGTCGGCCGCGATCTTGATCGACAAGAAGCGTGACACTTCGTCGTAGTTGCGCAAGTTGCGCTCGACTTCGGCGACCATGTTTGAACCACCGAGGTAATGCGCATGCACGTAGATCGCGCGGGGTTGCTTGTCGATCGGGTACATCGTGCGTTTTTTGCCCCAGATGGTGAAGCGCAAGAACTTGCCGCCATCGCGGCTCACGATGCCGCGCACGCGCTCTTTGACCTTGTCGACGTTCTCGTCGGTCAGGTCGGGCTTGATCAAAAAGACAGTCTCATATTCGCGCAGCCGGTTGGCCGCGTTTGATGCAGTCATGTGAGTCCCCATGGGGTATGCCCACGTGCAAACTGACAAGTGAGCGAGGAATAATGCGGTGAAGCGGGCCCCTCATAGGGGGGTGGCGCAGGGCAAGTCAAGCGTGCTATCCGCTCAACTTCTCGTTCGCGTTTCCCAAAAGGCCTATGAATCAACGACTTTCGTCTCCGAAGTGGGTGGGGTTCGTTGTTTTGGCGTCGACGTGGGGGTTCGCCGCGCCGCCCTCGTTCGACGGTGGCTCGCCGGGCGTTGAAGTGGCCACGGCCTCGTCAAACGGAGGCGCTACCGAAGGGCCCGGAGAACTTGAGCGCCAAAGTGGCATGGAGCCAGCTGCCCAGCCGGTGCCGGCGCCCGCACCGATCGTTGCTCCCGAAGCCGTGGCGACGACTGGTTCGGTCATTTCGACCGCGGCGCCTGAAGTGAAAGCCGCTGGCGACGCCAATGTGAAACCGGCAGATCCTCCGGCTGAAGTGAACGGCAAAATCGGCGCTTCGCTGCGCATGAGCTACCTCGCGCCGTCGGCTTACCAAGTCGATTCGGCGGGCACACGCTTGCGTCCTTCTCCGTTCGATTTGCGGCTGCGCATTGCGCCCGAAATTCGTTACTGGCGCTTCGGCTTCGTGGCCGAGGTCGACACCGCGAGCGGAGCGGTGACCGGGTTGCCGGCTGAAGGCTTGCTCGCCGACCGGGTGCCTCACCAGCCGATTTCTGCGCTCGACGTGCGGCAAATTTACGCCGAGTACAAGTGGCCAACCGGCGTGTTTCGCGTCGGCCAGCAGACGTCGCAATGGGGTTTGGGTTTGCTCGCCAACTCGGGTGCCAAAGACGCTGAACCGGGCGACTTCGGGCAGGCCTATTTCGGCTCGCTGGTGTACCGCGCGGCGATCGCTGGGCGGCCGTTGTACGGGCTGGGCGGCGTGTTCCGCGCCATCGAGCCGATTATCGCGCTCGACTTGGTGGCCCGCGACGCCAACGCTGACTTCGCGTTGGGCGACCGCGCGTTTCAAGGGGTGTTTGCGTTGCGCTTCAACAAAGACGCGGACAACAATTTTGGCCTCTACACGGTGGTGCGGCGGCAGAGCCGTCTCGACGTGACCGATGGAGGCGGGCAGCTCAACGTCTTCGTATTCGACGTGGCTGGCAAGTGGCAGTTCTTCAAGACCGCGCACCGCTCGCTCAACGTCGGCTTCGAGTTGGCAACGGTAAACGGCACCACCACGCAGGCCAGAAACGAAGCGTCTGAGCTGCTCACGGTGCGTCAGTTGGGCGCGGCGTTAAAGAGCTCGTACCGCCACGGCAAGGCCCAGGTGTATCTCGACCTGGGGTACGCGTCGGGCGATCAAAACCCGACCGACGGCTACATCGAGAATTTTCGCTTCGACCGCGACTTCAACGCGGGGTTGGTGCTCTTCGACGAAGTGCTTGGCTACCAGTCGGCCCGGGCGGCGAAGCGCGCGGGTGACCCGATGTTGGTCGGGCAGGCGCCTGAAGGTGTCGAGCTGCTGCCCACCGGCGGCGCGGTAACGGGCGCGTTCTATGTGAACCCTCGCTTGCGTTACGGTGTGCGCGAATGGCTCGACGTTTACGGTGGGCCGTTGTTCGCGTTTTCGACCGCGGCGCTGACCGACCCCTTCAACACGCGCGTCTATGGCGGTGGAGTGCCTCAGAACGCCCTCGGCGGCACCCCGGGTGGTTACCTGGGCACCGAGCTCGATGTCGGCACGCAAGCGCGGTGGAAGCCGTGGAAGGAGCTGGTGCTGTCGGCGACCGCTGAATTGGGTTTGTTGTTGCCGGGCGACGCGTTTACTTTGCCGGGCAACACCACGGTCATGGGCCCGGTTGGCATGGGACGTATTCGTCTGGTGGCGAGCCTCTAAATGAACACGCGAGAGAACCTTTCGATGATCAAGATCACGACGTGCGCATTGGCGGTGGCGGTGCTCGCAGCTTGCGGCCCGCAAGAGCAGCCCAAAGGGTTGTTGCCGACGCAACCGGGCGTGGGCGCCGAAGTCCGTTGGGACCTGTATCACCGGCCGCTGCCCGAAATACCCCTGCCTAACGACTTGGCGCTGCGCTTCGATGCCTCGTCACCGACCAAGCGGCGCATCAACGCCAGCATGGTGGCCTCGACCGACTGGGAGTCGACCACGCGTGGCAACATCGACAAGATTGATGGGTGGGGCACCTACGCGGCGATTTCGCTCAGCTTCAGCAAGCCGCTCGACGTCGAGAATATTTATGCCCGCCATCATGGTGACGACTACGACTCGCGCGATGACGCGGTTTATGTCATCGACGTCACGCCCGACTCGCCCGAATACTGCAAGTCAGTGCCGCTCGACATGGGTGAAGGCAATTTTCCGCTCACGCTCGAGCGCACGGCGTACTTTCCCAACGATCCGCACAACAGCGCTGATCAACAGGTCTTCGAAGAGTTCGAAGAAGACACCAACAACAATGGCATTTTAGACCCCGGCGAAGACCTCGACATGGACGGGGTGTTAGATCACCCGAACACCCGCCACCCCAATTCGCCGCGCTTCGACATCATGAGCTTCTATGAGCGTGAGACGAACACGCTGATCATGAAGCCGGTAATGCCGATGCGCGAGAACACCACTTACGCCACGGTGATCACCCGCCGGCTGGTCGACGAAGAAGGTCGCCCCGTTCGCTCACCTTTTCCCTACATCAATCACGCGTCGCAGACCGAACAGCTCAAGCCTCTGGAGCGTTGCCTGGGCGGTTACGGCCTGACGATGGAAGACGTGGCCTTCACGTGGCCGTTCACCACGCAGAGCATTACCCGAGATTTCAAGGCCATTCGCGACGGCCTTTATGGCATGGGGCCAATGGCTTGGCTGGCCGACAAATACCCGGCGGAGGTCAAAGAAGTGCTCCCGTTGCGTGACCCAGGGCCCGGCGTCAACAACGTGTACATCATTCCCACCGAGCAATTTAACGCGGTGGCGGCCGAGGTCTTGAAGGCCTTCAACAACGGCGAAGTGACTCCAGGCACGGCGGCCATTGCTGAAGCGCACAACAACATCGCGTTTCATGTCATCGGCTCATTCGATTCTCCACAGTTTTTCCCCCGCGATGATGCCGAGGGCAACCGGCTGCCGATTTACAAACAAGTGTGGGACGTCGACCCTGTCACCGGCGCAGCGCCGCATGTGCGCACCGAAAACATTACCTTCTGGGTGACCGTACCCAAGCTGCGCAATGGCCCGGCACCGGTGGCGATCATCGGCCATGGCTACACGGGAGCGAAGATCGACCCGATTGTGCTCGGCGGCTTTTTCGCCCGCTACGGCATCGCTTCAATCGGTATGGAATGTGTCGGCCACGGCTTGCCGCTGTCGAAAATCGACCGCGAGATCATTCGTGGCCTCTTTGCACAGCGCGGCGTGCGCGGCTTCTTCGATGCTGCCTCGCGGGGGCGCGCCGAAGACTTAGATCACGACGGCACTTGGGACTCTGGCTCAGACTTTTGGACCGGCCACTTGTTTCACACCCGCGACGTGGTTCGTCAGTCGGCCATCGATTACATGCGGTTGATTCAGGTACTGCGCAGCTTCGACGGCAAAAAAGAGTGGAAGTTCGATGTCAACAAAGACGGCAAGCACGAGCTCGCCGGCGACTGGGACGCCGACGGCCAAGTCGATTTCGGCGCCAACGCCGGCTACAACATGACCGGCGGTTCGTTGGGCGGCATCATGAGCACCATCGTCGGCGGCGCGGAGCCAGCGATCGACGTGTCGATGCCCGTCTCGGGCGGTGGCGGCCTGGTCGACATCGGCGTGCGCAGTATTCAAGGCGGCGTGCCCCAAGGCGTGAATTTGCTGATGATGGGCCCCTTGCTCGTCACCCAGCGCAACCCCGACACACAGAAGCTCGACGTGTGGCAGTGGGTGTCGAACTACAACAAAGAAGGCACGCTGCGCTTGGCGCCGTTGGGCATCGAGCCGAAAGAAGGTGACACTGCGATTGCCCGTAACCTGCGCAGTGGCGAGTACCGCTGTGGCCGGGTGCTGGCCGGCGGCATGCTCCGCGCGGCGGTTTCGTCAGACGACGGTGACCCGTTGCAGCTCGAGGTTTATGCGGGCGCGTTGCCTCCCCGCACGCCTGAAGGTTGCGAGGTGCCCGAAGGCGTTGCACCAATCGCGAAGATCAACACCATTGCGTACGAGGTGAAGTTTCGCGGCAAAGAATATGCGCCTGGTACACCGTTGATCGCGTACGCCGAAGGGTTTGGGTTGCGCCGCAATCACCCCGAGCTGCGCCGCTTTCTTGGCCTGTCGCAGTTGATTTTAGACCCCGCTGACCCAGTCAACTTCGCGCCCAACTTCGAGAACCGGTTGCTGAAGTACGGCAACGGTGAAGAAGTGCGCACCCGCGCGTTGGTGGTGAACACCATTGGCGACATGAACGTGCCCATGGCCACGGGCACCTCGATTGCCCGCGCCGCCGGTTTCATCGACATTTACAAAAAAGACGAACGCTATGGAAAAACGCCCAATCGCGTGTTGATTGACACTGGCGCGGTCGAAGCCGTGGAGCGCACGGGCCGTTACCAAAACTCGCAAGGTCAAAACGTGCTGATGGACTTAGAAGACGTGGCATCGATCGCTGGCAAGACCAACGTGTGGGACGCTCCCAAGCTCAACCCTCCGCTGCGCTTGATGAAAGAAAGCGAGAAGGTGGGTGGCTTCACCGGGGCGCTCTTCCCGATGGACAGTGCCACCGGCCGTCACGGCTTCTCAATGCCTGACCCATCGAAGGCGTTCGACATCGGCACGTTCATGTTCAACATCGCCGGCCGCTACATGCAGACCAAGGGCGCCGAGCTGCACATCAACGACGGCTGCGCGCTCGATACCAGCTGCGCGTGGATTCCGCCGAAAATGCAGTAACGATAGGGTGGCGATGATGGAGACGATCATTCTTTACGGTTTGCAAGCCCTCGGACTGCTGGTGGTCGCGACGATCGTCTTCGATGTCGTGCACTTTGTGTTGCATTTGTTCATCGAGTCGAGGGCGCCACTGCTCAACAAGATCGGCGCGCTGCACCAGACGCACCACGATTTTTTCAACCGTGACCTGGTATTCGTTGAAGCACTTTCGTGGCGAAACTGGGTAGAGCACATTGTTCCTGAATTTATGACGCGCATTGTCGTTGCGCTTATAGGGCTGTTCTTCGTCAGCCCGTGGGCGGTGGCGATGGTACTTGGGCTGCAACTGATGCAACTGGTGGTCGTGACGTGGGGCAGGGGGCGCGACAGCAACCACATTGACTACCAACGGTTGTTGCCTCCACGGAGCGGCTTTTTTGTCGGCCCGAGATACCACGCGCTCCATCATATTTACCCGCTGCATTATTACGCTTCGTTCGTCACCTTCTTCGACAAGTTGCTCGGCACGGCTTGTCCGCTTGAAGGCAAGAAAGTGGCGCTGACGGGAGCCAGTGGTGCGTTGGGCGCGCCGCTTCAGAAAATTCTCGAAGCGGAGGGCGCCAGGGTGACGCCGCTCAAATTCGGTGTCGACTACACGTACGATGACTACTCGAGCTTGGACCCCGTGCTGGCCGAGGCCGACATTGTGGTGCTCGCACACGGTTCAAAGCTAGAGCATGCGATGGAAGCGAACTGCGATTCATTCGTCGCGATCATCGAGCGCTTTAAGCAACTGAGCGCCCACCGCCGCTTTCCCGTCGAAGTGTGGGCGGTAGGCTCAGAAATAGAGTTTCACCCTGCGTGGGGCAACAAAGAGCTCGGTATTTACCTCGAGTCCAAGCGTGCGTTTGCCAAGCACGCGTACCGTTATTTTCACGAAGCGCCGTTCATTTACCGGCACATTTGCCCGGCTGGTTTCACCTCGCGCATGGGGCCGGGGTTGATTTCCGGAGCCACCGCCGCGCGCTGGGCGATGTTCTTCATTCGCCGTGGTTTTACATACGTACCGGTGACGTATACCGGTTTTGCGGTACTCAACTACTTTAAGTTTTTGCTTCGGTGGCGCAGAGAGAAGGACGCTCGACACCAGCTGCGCGTAGATTCCGCCCAAGATGCAGTGACGCGCAGCGGAGGGGGCTTTCGTTACTGACAGGTGCCACTGACGCACATCTGGTTGGCCAAGATCTCGCAAATGTTGCATTCCCCACCGCAGTTGCCGCCGCCATTGGCCGAGATCAGCGCGCAGATGCGTCCAAAACAGCCTTGCCCCGGGCCACACTGCTGACAGAGCTGTGCGTTGTTGCCGCAGGCGAGGTTGCTACTGCCTTCGGCGCATTTGCCGTCAGCGCCGCAACAGCCGCCCGCGCAGGTGTTGGCATTGCAAAGTGGGGAAGAATCGTCTCCGCACGAGGGCGCGATGGTCAGCACCCAGCCACATAGAAGCCCTGTCAAAAGCGCCGTAGAAGAACTCGAAAGCCCTGCGTTTCTCATCGCCCTTCACGCCCCATACCCCGCAAGACGGGCCGGCATGCAAAGAAAGCATGCAGGAGTGAGCGCAGAGAAAGGCGTTGAAAGTTTCAGCGACTAACC
>JAIBBR010000159.1 GCA_019694575.1 Myxococcaceae bacterium | reverse complement strand
CATCACGCTTGGCGAGTTCGATCTGATTCTTCAGCTCGTTCTCCTTGATGGCGCGCTCCTTCTCGACCGCCAACGCCCGTCGTGAAAATGCGGCCTCATCGGCTTCTTGTTGAATGTGCTCGCGTATGGGTGCCTCCATGGCCTTTTCCATTTCGGGCTTGGGCCTGATGGCGATGACCCGCACTGACACAATGGCGATGCCGGTTTCTGCCTCGGTCTGCGCGGCGGTAAGCCCTTCGGAGAGGGTGGTGCGAAGCCGGTCGGGGCCGATGTGAAGAACCTCTTTGAGTGGCGTGGTGTTCACGTACAAGTCGGCGTACTGCTGCGCGAGTTGAACGAACTGGGTCGCGATATTTTCCAGTGGTTGCTTGAGGTACACGCCTCTCGCCAAATCGATTGAGAAATCGATGCGCTCGGCAACACGCTGTGGGTCAACCACGCGCCAATTCAAAGCCCCTTGAATCGACACGTCTTGAAAGTCGGCGGTCTTGAGCTGAAAGCCAAACGTGACGCTTTGATCAACGACGGGTACTTCGGCCATGCTCGCCGACATCGGCAAGAACCAGAATGACAACCCTCGACCGCTTTGTTTCAGCCTGCCGTTCTTGAAATGGAGCAGGTGAAACCCGTTGTCGGAGCGGATGTGCCGAACAATTGGGTACCGTTTGATTTCTGCCATCGCGATCTCCTTCAGTTGGTGAGTTGGCTTGCATTGCGTCGAGTTCCATAAGGCGGGAACACACGACGAAAACCGTGGAAGATCACAATCAGCAGGGTCGCCATGTTGCGTAGAAAAATGAGTGGCCAAATGAGCATTGGCGGAGCTGCGCGCGGTCCGCCAAGGTCGGCACCCATTCGCTGAAGCTGTTTCACCCCGAAGGGCCAGTCACAAATCGGTTCGACCCAGTTTTGAGGGAACCCATTCGGGCCAAGTGCGGCACCGGCAATGCCTCCGACAATTGCGCCGACTGAGTCAGTGTCTCCGCCACAGTTGAGGCTCGACATGAGAGCTTGCTCAATGTTCGGTCGATGTCGGAGCCAGGAGTAGATGGCGACTGGAACAGAATGAAACGAGTAACCCGTTACCGCATCGCGTTGGCCTATCGAGGCGGCGAACTCGTCGACACTCGCCGCGCTTTGAAGCGCATCGAAAATCTTAGAAACCAGTTCACGCCACTCGGTCGCGTCTGAAATCGCGTCAAGCTGCTCGCGGCACGCACGAACTGTAAACGCCTCTCGAGCCTCGAGCGCGGCGCATTCGGCAATCGCCAGCGAAGCCCAGTTGGCTTTGGGGTCAGTGTGAGTCAACTGCGTGCTGGCTGTGACAAAGCCTTGCCGGCGATCTCGGTCGTCGGCGAAAAACGCTCCGATGATCGCTGCTCGCATCGCAGGCCCATTGCCTGCCGAGAAAACACCACTCCGAGGGCCAAAACCGAGCCACATTTTGATGCAGGCACGGGCGGTCGCCAGACCAACGCCTGGTGGAAGACATGCGAACCACAGCCGCAACTTCCACGAGAGCGCGCGTTGGAACTGTGCTGAGTCATCGCGGCACTTCGCGAGGCACAGGGCAACGAGGGCCGCGTGCTCAGTATCGTCGCTGACGAGACCATGTCCGAAGACAAGGCGATGCCGCCAGACGCCATGCCACAAAGCCTGAATTCGATGTCGAGACATGCCCTCGGCGGGGAGGCCGAGAGAATCTCCGACGGCGGTGCCGACCAGCACGCCAGAACATGTTTCAGAGCGCGACCTCACGATGCCCCTCGCTCGGGTTCGAGCCCCAACCGCGAGGCGGTAGCCTCTGAATTGGGGCGGTAAGGGCTCTCGACGGGTACGATCAGATGTTGGTGATTCGAGGTGGTAGCTTTCGCCCGCTGCTCAGCCGCGAAGCTGGTGATGTCTTCGATCTCAACAATCCACTCGGTCGCGTACCTCCGCAAAATGTCACCGGACAAGCCGAGTTGAATCGCGCGCCGCTCGACCCGGGCACCGGTCGGGTCGTGGTCAGGGTCCCATTGCAGCCGTACCGACGACGAACGTAGCTGCTCATCCCAAACTTCTTTCGAGGCGTACTGTTCTGCGACGTATGCCGAGTGAACGGCTGCGCCGAGAATCTCGTCGAACCCACTTCGTTTCAGTCGAACGGCAAGAACGCTCTCTTGGTCGACCTTGGTGGCCCAGCCGCAACGAAACATCATCCAGAGGAAGTTCGGCTTGATCCAGCTCATGCGGTTGAAGCTGAAGTCTCCGCCGAATCGCTGGTTGGCGACAGCGAACCGTGCAATCGAAGGACGATACGCTTGGTACACGACGACCGTAGAATCGTCGTAATGGGCCATGATGTGGCGACCTGCCTGCGGCCACGTGTCGAGCTGTTCGCGGTACGGGCGAGTGACAAGGCTCATGATTGACGCTCCTGATGTGCTCGGAGCGCTTCATGCGCATTCAGTGTCGCCACCGCGTCGAACGTCGAAAGTACGACGCGCATTTCAACCGCGTGAGTGTTGAGGAACGCGGTGATGGTTTCGACCGCCACGTCGAGCGCAGGTCGGAGCGGGTAGCCGTAGACGCCGGTCGAAATTGCGGGAAACGCGATGGAACGAACATCGTGTTTGAGCGCGAGTTCGAGGCTGTTGCGGTAACAAGACGCCAGAAGTTCGGGTTCGCCTGAATGCCCGTTTTTCCATCGCGGCCCGACCGTGTGTATCACCAACCGAGCCTTCAGCTTGTAGCCCTTGGTCACCTTCGCTTGCCCCGTTTTGCACCCGTTCAGCGTTCGACATTCCTCGAGCAACTCCCGACCAGCAGCACGGTGAATGGCACCATCGACTCCGCCCCCGCCAAGAAGCGACGAGTTCGCCGCGTTGACGATGGCGTCGACTTGAAGCTTGGTGATGTCGCCTTCAACAACCTCGATGGTCGTAGGTGCTCGCGCCAAAGGAGCTTCGGCTCCTCGCAATTCAGTGCGAACGCTCATCAAGATGTGGCCGAGCATGTTCTTGCCGGAGCCTTGCTCACCGCAGCCCCAGTAGTAGTCGCTCGTTGTCGCTTCGATCAGCTCGGCGTCACCGGTGGCGATCAACTGACTCTTGAGGTTGAGGTGCTGGGTGAACTTGGCCATTACGGCCTTTCTCATCACGTCGTCTTTGACCGACTCCCAGTCGGGGCGAAGTGGCAGGTTGCGGTTGCGCCCCATACGCGCAGCGGCATCGGGAGACTTGGCGAGACGAACTGCCTCTTCGTGCGGCGTGCCGGGAAATTTCTGAGCTTGAAAGTAATGCTCGCTCGTCGGCCATGACTTGCCGTCGATCTCAATTGGGAACGGTGCGAAGTTTGAGAACTCACCGTACGCGTCATTCACTCGATAGAACCTGATGCTCATCGCAAGCCTCGCTACAATTCGAATTGAAACCCTGACTTCTTCAGTTGCTCGTACCGTTTCGGGTCGAACCGATAGAGCTGCGCTGGTCGTTGGCGACCCCGCTGGAACTCCTTCTTCAGAGCGACCACCAACTCCATCGCGAGCACGCGCTTGCGAAAGTTTCTGATGTCGACTTCGCGCCCGAGCACCGACTCGTAAAGGCCCTGCAGCTGAGTCAGCGTGAACTTCGGAGGCAGCAGATGAAAGCCGATGGGCTCTACACGTACCCGCGAACGCAAGTGTGTCAGTGCTTGCTGAATGATGGCTTGGTGGTCAAACGCAAGCTTGGGTAACTCATTGGCATTGAACCAGACGGCTTGGCGAGCATCAGTCGATGCTTGGGGTCGATGATCATCGAGGCGTGTGAGCGCGAAGTAGGCGACGCTCACCACGCGTTCACGCGGGTCGCGGTTGATGCCTCCGAATGCTTGGAACTGTTCGAGTACCACCTCGCTGATGCCCGTTTCTTCGTGAAGTTCTCTTCGGGCTGCATGTTCAAGCTCTTCGTCCACCCGAACGAAGCCGCCTGGGAGTGCCCACCGGCCTTTGAATGGCTCAAGACCTCGCTCGATGAGCAGAAGCTTGAGGCCTTCGCCGTCGAAGCCGAAGACGACGCAATCGACTGTAAGTGCCGCGCGAGGGTATTCGTACGTGAAAGGCATTACTGGCCCTCGCTGGTGAAGGTGGCGATCACTTCGATCTTGCCCACGATGTGTTTGTTGAACTCGTCGAGCTTGTCAGCGGGTACCCAAAGCTCCTGGTGCCGATGTGCTCCGACCGTTTGCATCGGGAACTGGCTGACAAAGACCTCGTCGACCGCAAACCGTGTCACGTAACCACTGCCGCTCTCCGGCACGTTCCATCGTTGGGCGATTTCGCGCGCGTATTCCTCATTGAGCACTGGGTAGAAAATCGGTTGTTCGGGCAATCGCGGTGGAAACGCGCTGAAGCCTGATGACGCGATGAGCTTCAGCTCAGCTGGGCCTACCGGCCGAAAGAGAGTGCGCAACATGTTCGTTATATATTGTGAAAACGACAGTAAGTCAAGGCGGGCCGCGAACAATCCGAAATCCAGTTGCGCCTTTGGCGACTTCGAGGTGTGCCATGCCGCCCCGACGTGCCGCCGCCTCCGCTGAAACGTCGTGGCACCCCTTCTGCTATAAGCCCGGCCCGTCATGCCCGTTGAGCTCCGCAAAGGCAGTCTGCACCTCACTGGTACGCCGCTGTGGTTCGACGCCAAGCGCAAGTCGGAGCTCTCGTTCGTCTCGCACGCGCATTCAGATCACATCGCGCGTCACGAGAGCGTCGTCGCCACCAAAGCCACGCTGACGCTCATGGAGCACCGCCTGGGCCGTGTAAAATCGGCGCTCCCGGTTTCTTACCGGCACCCCTTCGAGCTCGGCGCACTCAACGTCGAATTGCTCCCCGCGGGGCACGTGCTGGGCTCGGCGCAAATTCGCATCACGCGCTCTGACGGGCACCGCATTGTCTACACCGGCGATTTAAACTGCGAACCCTCACTCACCGCCGAAGCGCACGAAGTGGCTGAATGCGACACGCTGGTCATCGAATCGACTTTTGGCCACCCGCGCTTCAAGTTCCCTCCCAAGGCGCAAGTATGGGAGCAAATCGAAAGCTGGGTGCGCCGTACGCTCGCTGCCGGAGTACAGCCCGTCATCTACGGTTACGCGCTGGGCAAGAGCCAAGAGATCGCCCGTTTTCTCCACTCCCAAGGCTTCGGCATTTGCGCGCACGAAAAAATTCACGCGATGTGCGCGCTCTATTCGAGCCTCGGCGTCGACGTGCCCACCCGGCTCTTCGATGGCGCCTTTCGCGACAATGAAGTGGGGCTGTTCCCCCCGTTTGGCCGCTCGCAGGCATTGAAGGCGATTCGACCCAAAGCCACCGCAGTGTGCACGGGCTGGGCGATAGACGCTGACATCGCCCGCCGTTACGGCGCCGACGTCGCCTTCGCCCTGTCAGACCATGCTGACTGTGACGCGCTCATCGCCTACGCCAAAGCAACCGGCGCCAGCGAAGTGCTGACCCACCATGGCTACGCCCGAGAGCTCGCCCATGCATTGCGCGAAGCCGGTGTTTTCGCCCGGGCTGTGAGCCAGCCGCTGCAACTGACCCTGCCTCTTTAAGCAATTAGCTCGCTCTTATGACGCTGGCTCAGCCGTACCCAGGCCCACCATCGCTTCGATATGCGCGGTGGCTTCAGACAAGTACGCCAAGCGGCGCAAACGGGCTTCATCAGGCAGCGCGGTGAAGGCTTTGAAGGCCTCGAGCAGCATGTCGCGATCGCCGCTCGACGCCGAATTCGCCAAGTCTTGCGCGGCGTCTGAAGAGTCGACGGCTTCTTCCCAGTTGTTTTCAGGAGTGAAGCCCGCTTCCAGAAGCGAAGTGAAGAGCTGTGTGGCGGCCAAGCGCATGCGCAGTTCGCCCACGTGCTCGACGGCATCGCCAGTGGCCTTCAGCTCGAGCAACGCTCCGGTGACGCGCGGGTCGATGGAGCCGGTCAAATCTTCTGCCTCGAGCTCTTGCCTCAACGCTTCGTTGAGCATGTCGACCGCAGCTTCTGACGCGGTCGTCTCGATGCCCACTTCGCGCAGGTACATGACCGCGTTGGCGCAATCGGCCGAGCCTTGCGAAATGGCGGTCTTCGCGCGTTCCACCGCTTGCATGTCGGCGACCGGGCGGCGGTTTTCCATGCGGGTCTTCACCGCTTCACGGTAGAGCGACTCGAAGCTGGTGCCCGGCGTCAACCGGCCAGGCAAGGGCGGGCGCAAACCAGGCGCGTCGAGCACCCACAAGGGCGGGTTGCCGACCACCTTCATGCCGCGAAAGAGCAGGGTGCCGGGCGGGTCTTGCGGGCGAAAAGGTGGCAAATCTGAATCGCCGCCTTCTTCGCCGTTGGCCGCCATCGCTGCGGTGCGTTGCTCACGGGTAAAGCTGGTGATGCCCACCGCGGGAGGAGGCGGCGCGGGCGGCGCGTCTTCTCCGTCGAGGCCCACCACACGGTCCATGTCGACGTCTTCCAACTCCAACGCCTCTAAGCCCTTGGCGCCGGTGAAGTCGCAACGCAACAGCTTCAACCGCTCGAAGGTGGCGCCTTCTAAATTGGCGTTGCGAAAGTCGCAGTCTTGCAGACGGCCACCGTGAAAATAGGCGTTGGAAAGGTCGGTCTCTTTGAAGTTCATTTTCGAGAGGTCGCACTTTTCCCACTCGGTGCCGATGAGCTGCAGGCCAGAAAGGTCAGCATTGGCACTGAACAGCTGTGAGAACGTAGCGCCGGTCTGGTCGACGGCCACCTTTCCCGCTTTGCGCAGGTTGTTCCACTCTTTCGAACCGTTCTTGAGCAATGTCTCGATGCTGGGACTCTTGGGCATGGCGCGGCCTTTTAGCGGCACCTTGGCAATGGTTCCACTACGAAGCGCAGAGAGATATGAGAAGTTCGACGCTCCCTTATGCTTGAATTTCGCATCACCGAGGACCACGCGGGCGTGCGCCTCGACAAATTTTTGAAAAAGAAGCTCGACCGGGTGCCGGTTTCTCACCTCTTCAAGATGATTCGGGTGAAGAAAGTGCGCGTCAACGGCAAGCGCGCTCAGCCCGACCAAGACTTGCTGCTAGGCGATGTCATCACCATTCGCGGTGACGAGAAGCAATTGCTCACCCCCGCGCCGAAATCGGCCGAGGCAAGCGGCCCCTTGGTGACCGAGGCCGACTTGGAGCAGTTGAAGGTGCTCTATGAAGACGAGTGGCTCTTGGTGATGGACAAGCCCTCGGGCATGGCGGTGCATACCGGCAGCGGCATTACGGGAGGCACGGTGGTCGACGTGGTGCGCGCGTACTTGGGCAACAAAGCAGTGCGCAACGACTTCGCTGCCAGCCCTGCCCACCGGTTAGACAGAGAAACGTCTGGCGTCATCGTGGTCGCCAAGCGCCGCCCAGCGATGGTGCATTTCACTGACGTTTTCACCCATTCGAAGGCGCGCAAGCGTTACCTGGCGCTGGTGAAGGGCACGCTCGCCAAGCCGAAGGGTCTCATCGACCTGCCGCTGTCGGAGCACCAGCAAACCGCCAAATCGAAAGCCGAGCGCGGCGTGAATATGCAGCCGGCGCGCACCCGTTACACCTTGCTTTCGCAGGGCGACGACTGTGCGCTGGTGTCGTGCACGATTGAAACCGGCCGCACGCATCAAATTCGCCGTCATATGGCGGCGATTGGCCACCCGGTGCTGGGCGACAAGAAGTACGGAGACTTTCCCTTCAACCGCGAGGCAAAGAACCGCTGGGGGCTGAAGCGGCTGTTTCTGCATGCTGAAGCCATCGATTTTCCCCACCCAGAAGATGGCCGCCGGGTCGCAGTCGAGGCAAATTTGCCGCGCGAATTGGCCGAAGTGCTCAACGCAGTTGGCCTGACACTTGGAAGATAACGGGTTACGGTCTAGTTCTTCACCCATGCGGGACGTTTCTCCACCTCCAGACGAGCAGCCGACGCAAGAACCGCTCGGTGACCCTGAGCGCCATTTGGTGCTCGTCGACGTGCCTAAACGCGTGTGGTGGAAAACCGCGCTCAAAATGGTGGGGTGGCTGGCGTTGATTGCCGTCACCGCGGGTGTCTTCTTGGTGGTGGGTCTGTACATGACCTTCGCCGACGGGCTGCCTGAGATTCCGCGCGTCGAAGACTACCGGCCTCCGATTTTGACCGAAGTGCACACGGCAGATGCCGTGCTGGCGGGTGAGTTCTACAACGAGCGGCGCAAAGTCGTGCCCTACGAGCGTGTGCCCAAGCGCTTGGTGCAGGCCTTCATCGCTTCAGAAGACGCGAGCTTTTTCGATCACGCGGGGGTCGACTTTTTGGGCACCGGCCGTGCGGTCTTCAAGACGGTGATAAAAAAGGTCACCGGCAAAGGCAAAGTGCAGGGCGGCTCGACGCTCACCCAGCAGACGGCGAAGGCGGTGCTCAGCTCGGCCGAAGGGTACAAAGCGGCGAATGAGCGCAAAGGGGTGGCCGGGGTACGGCGCAAAATTCGCGAGGCGATTCTGGCCCGCAACTTGGAAAGCCAGCTCACCAAAGAAGAGATTCTCTACCTCTATTTGAACAACGTTTACTTAGGTCACCACAGCTATGGCGTGCAGGCGGCGGCCGAAAATTATTACCGCAAAGACGTGAAAGACCTGACGCTGGCCGAAATGGCGCTGATTGCCGGCTTACCGCAAGCGCCTTCGAGCTATTCGCCTTTTCGGCACGCTGATGCAGCGAAAAAGCGCCGCAGCTATGTGCTTCGCCGCATGCTCGAGGAGGGCATGATTTCCAAAGCCGAGCACGACATTGCCGATGCCACTGAAGTCAGCGTGCACCCGGTAGAAGACGTGTTTCACGAGTTCGCGCCGTACTTCACCGAAGAGGTGCGTCGCTCGGTGGTTGACCGCTACACCAACAAGGTACTGCTCGATGACGGCTTGAAGGTCTACACCACGATGGACAGCGAGCGGCAGCGCGCGGCGCAAGACTCGGTGTTCGCCGGTTTGCTGGCGGTCGACAAGCGCCAGGGTTTTCGCGGCGTCGTGTTGGAGCTGAAGACCGAAGGCGAGCGCAAAGCGTTCATCGAGAAGAGCAAGAAGGTGATGGGCGCCGAGAAGTTAGAAATGAACCGTTTCTATGTGGGGCTCATCACCCATATCGACAAAGATGGCTACGTCGCCGACGTCACCGTGGGCAGCCAGGTGGCAAAGTTGCCTGCGCTTGGCATGCGGTGGGCGCGCAAGTTGAATGCCGAGCAGTATTACCCGGCGGTGATGATCAACAAGGTGAGCTCGGCGCTGAAATTGGGTGACGTGGTGGTGGTGCGGGTGACAGACAAAAACGGCCTCACCGATGACAAAGAGCAGCGCAACGACGAGCTCGCCAAGCACGTACCTGACAACGAAACACTGGTGCGTTTAGAGCAAGAGCCTGAGTTGCAAAGCGCGCTCGTCTCTATCGACCCCCACCGGCAGTACATGGTGGCGATGGTGGGTGGTTACGACTTCGACGCCAACGAGTTCAACCGGGCATTTCAGGCTTGCCGTCAACCGGGCAGTAGCTTCAAGCCGCTGGTGTATTCAGCGGCGATCGAGAAGTTGGGGTGGACCGAAGCCACGGTGATTGTCGACAGCCCCATTGTCTACGACGACCCCGAGAATCAAAACCGGTGGAAGCCTGCGAACTACAGCGAGGAGTTTCAAGGTGACGTGCTGTTGCGCACCGCGCTGGTGAATTCAATGAATATTCCCGCGGTGAAGACCTTCATCGCGGTGGGTATCAAAGACATGTCGTCGTGGTCGAAGCAGCTCGGGCTTTCGACCAAAATGAATGAAGACTTCTCGTCAGCGCTCGGCAGTTCGTGCGTTTACCCATTCGAATTGGTGCAGGTGTATTCGAACTTCAACCGCCTGGGCGTGTCGCAGCCCACGTACTTCATTCGTAAAATTGAAGATCGCTTTGGGCGCACGGTAGAAGATCACACCGCGTACGACGACCCGTGGGCGAACTTACGAGACCGCGTCAGTGGCGGTTATGCGCGGCTCTTCGAGTCGGGCACCCGGGTCATGGAGGCCGAGACGGCGTACATCACCACCGACTTGATGCGCGGCGTGGTGAAAGAAGGCACGGGGGCTCCGGCCTCGCGTTTGGGCAAGCCGGCCGCGGGTAAGACGGGCACCACCAATGACTCGTTCGATGCGTGGTTCACGGGCTTCACGCGCGACTTGGTGACCACCGCATGGGTAGGTTACGACCTCAACCCGCACCCGCTCGGTCGCTATGAAACGGGTGGCCGCGCCGCGTTGCCAATTTGGTTGAACTACATGCGTGCAGCGCTCGATGGTCGGTCGCAGACTGAGTTTGAGCCTCCGCCTGGGCTGGGCATGGTGAAGCTGCGCATCGACAACAAGACAGGTCGCATGGCCTCGAGCGGTAGCAAAGGCGCGGTTGAAATGTGGTTCAAGAAGGGCACCGAGCCGAAAGATGTGCAGCCTGAAAAGGGCTCCGTCGGGGTTGATCAGTTCATGCAGATTCCCAATTGAGAAAAAGCA
>JAIBBR010000158.1 GCA_019694575.1 Myxococcaceae bacterium | reverse complement strand
TAGATTTGTCGCGGGCGGCGTTCAATCAATTGGCTGACGCCGCGCTGGGCCGGGTGAACGTCACCTGGCAGGCGGTGACGTGCCCGGTGAGCGGCAGTGTGCGGTTGAAAATGAAAGACGGCTCGAACCCCGATTGGACCGCGGTTCAGGTGCGCAACAGCCGTCGCCCGGTGAAGACTTTGGAAGTCAAAAAAGGTGGCGCGTGGAAAGTGCTGCCCCGTACTGACTACAATTACTTTCTCGACGAGAGCGGCTTCGGCATGAGCGCAGTTGAGGTGCGGGTGACGGCTGACGACAACACGCAGGTGACGGGCCACGTGCCGGCGGTGCAGGCCAACGCCGAGTTTGAGATGGCGGGCCAATTTTAGAGGCAGAGAAGCCCGCGTGTCCTGATGGCAAAGTCGAGTAGGGTTAAGTGGGTGCTTACCCTGCTTGCCGTGTTGTGTGTTGCTCAAGCGCCGTTGAAAGTCAAAGTGGCGCTCATCGATGTCTCGGCGCCTGACGAAGTGTACGAAGACGAATCGCGTGCCCTGGCCGATGACGCAGTGACGGTGCTGAACAAGAGCGGCTTCTTCGCCGAGCGGGTTGATGAGCGCGAGCTGCCGCGTGAAGGCTGCCGCATTGGCCCGTGCTTGGGCAAAGTGTCGTTGCAGCGTGGCGCGCAGGTGGTGGTGGCGCTCGATGCGACCGAGTTGCCCGACAAGCGCATTGGGGTGTCGATGACGGCGATGCGCTCGACTGATGGGTTGCCGCTCGCCGCGGTTCGCTATGTCGCCACGCTGGCGGGCAAACCCGCGAAGGAGCTGACGGCATTCGCGAAAGATTTGCTCAAGAATGCGGTGAAGGCGCTGACGGTGCCCGATGCAGGTGGGCAGGCGCACGGCGATGGCGGCGTGGCGCCCACAAAACTGTGAGCGGGTTGGGTTTGCCGCGAATTACAGCGCCATGTCGCGCTGATAAGTGCCGTCGACCACCGTTTTCCACTGGCCTTCGAACGTCATTTCTAGCTTGAACGCCAGTTTGCCGTCGTCGAGCGTCAACGTCTCGCGCCCTTGGTGCGTTGGCATGTCGTGCTCGAAAACCAGCGCGTGCCCGTTCCACGTGCCTTTCCCCGGTGTCAGCGGAGGGCTGCCGAAATTGTCGAACCAATGCAGCGTGTACGACTTTTGCTTCGCGTCCCAACCGATGACGCCGTGCGCTTCCATCTGGGTGCGACCGTGAAACTTCTCGACCCAGTCGACCGTCATGAAGAAGCCCTGCAAAATGGTGCGAAAGAAGAGACAGCCGTCTGCCTTGCCGTCAGGTGTGAGGGGAGTCTCAGAAAGCGTCTCGGGGCCTTTCCACCTCCCGACGAAGGCTTCGAAACGGTTGTGCTTGTCGGTCAGCTCCGGCTTCTTCATGGCGGCTCCTCGCTTGGGGGTTGGGCGCACAAATGCAGCAGTGCGCGTCTCTCATTTTTCGCCCTTGTTGCACCGGCCGTGCCCCTGTCGAATGTGTCGAATATGTCTGCCGCTCACGGCGATTTCACTTAAACGCCAGGCCACGAGGCCGTGGGGCGAATTGCCGCATGACGCTCTCAAGCCACAGCGGCGCGAAGGTGTGTTTACCGCGCGCTGACACGCCTGATTGCGCGCAGCAGCGCGGGCGAGGGCAGCGGCTCGAAGGCAACGGGCTGAGCGTCTTGCGTCATCACGTCGAGCGGGCGGCGCGCGTAACTGCGTTGACCTTGATCATCGCCATGTGCCGTGCGGCGAAAGGGCAACATCACCGCGGCCCAGTCGGCGTAGTCGGTCAACGGGCCGGAAAACGTGTCTAAATTGATGTCGCGTTGATACGGGCCGTCGGTTTGGCCGTTGCAATTGAAGTCGACTGCCACGCCGCTGTTTCGCCCCAGCCCCTTGGTTTCGTCGATGCTGCTCTCGTTGATGGGGGCGCCCGTGCCGTCAGAAAAGTCGATACGAAACAGTGCGGGGTCTTGAAGCGGCGAATTGTGTAGGCGCGCCAAGTCTTCTACTCCGCCACAACGGTTGCCCCGCTGCGATTGAAAAAAATAGAAGCGGTCGCCTTCACTGGGCCCCGACGTGGGGAGCCCAAAAATGCCGTAGGTGTAGTTCATCACCGAGAGGTAGTTCGGCTTGTCGTTGATGTCGTCGCCGCCTCCGTGACGCAGGCCCAGGTTGTGCCCCAGCTCATGCATCACCGTGGCGGCTTGAAAGTTCACCAACATGTTCGTCGCGGTGACGGTGTCGGTCTGCAAACCCCAGTTGCCCAAGGTGACGAGCGCGTCATTGCCCGGAGACTCTGCCCGCCCTGACGAACCGGTGCTGCCCGAAGACAGCTGCGAGTACGCGAAAAGCATGAAATGAAAAAGCGGGTAACGGCGTATGTCCATCGCGGCGGCTTTGAACGCGTAGAGATTCGTACAGTCGTCTTGTGGCCCCAACATCGTGCATTGCGCGGCGGCCAGCGGCGTCGGCGCGACATCGAAGTGCACTGCGTAGCCGCGGCTCCCAAACGCCGTCGTCACCTTGGCGAGGGCGGCTGGGTGGGGCGTGACGCCGGGGTCGCTCGAGTCGACGCGGTGCACTTCGACGAAAATGTCGGCCTGCCCCGTACGCGCACCCAAGGCGTACAAATCGAGCCCTGCATAGGTGCCGCCCGGTACTTCGGCTTGGTCAGGAACACCGTCGGCATCGGCGTCGACATCTGAAGTGATGTCATTGGGCCCGCCGGGCGTGCTGAAACTGCCGAGGCGCCAGTCGGCGGCGCTCTGCGTGTCGTGGTAGGGCAAATCGCGCACCAAGACGTTGCCGTACGCCGCGTCTGCCGCTGGTAAAGAGGGCGCCGAAGACCCCAGCCACTGCCCGGTGGTAACAGGCAAGTCAGTGTTGGCACCCCAGCGCACGAAGTCGGCAGTGCGATTGCCCGTCACCAATTCAGCGAAACCGTCGCTGCTCCACCACGGAGTCACCTCGCTTTCCACCAAATGAAAGGTGCGAGGGCCGTCGAAGTGCCCGTCGGTGGCGCTGCTGCGCAACAGCACGTACTCACCGGCCGCCAGCACGTGCTGGGGCAACGCAAAGACGTGCGCGTCTTCAAGGGTGAACGGAGCAATGCGCTTCGCCGCCGTGCTGCGCAAACGGTACAGCGACAACTCTTCAGCCTGCGTTGAGGGGTTGTGTACCTCGAGCCAGCACGAGGTGGTGTGGGCGTGACAGCCCCCCACTTCAGTGATGCGCAGCGCCCCCGAGGCCCGGCATGTCACGCGAACGCGGTCGACGGGTTGGCCCATCACCGTACCGCGGCCACCTTGCAGCTCGCACGCGTCGATGGGCGCCGCCGGTTGCGCGCTGAGCGTCACGTCATATGAAGCGCCGTCGTCGAGAGGGAGCGGAAATGAGAAGGGCCCTTCGCTGACCGGCATGACCGTCTGCGAGCCATTTAAGGTGAGCGCCAGGCCAGGGCCGGCGATGTTCTCAACCACGCCGCTGACTTCAAAACCGCAACGCACATGCACCGCGTCGCTGTTTTGCCCATCGAGTTGCGCATGGCCTGCTACTTCAACCACGCACTTTTGAGCGGGCGAGGTGGGTTGCTGCCCCACGGTGATGTTGAGCGGTGACCCGTCGTCGAGTGGGTTGGCAAAAGTGAAAGGACCGTCAGCCAAGATGCTCAACGCTTCGCCGCCGTCGTTTGTCAACACCAACCCCGAGCCACGCAGGCCGGTCACCACGCCGCCGACTGAAAAGCGTTTGGTCACGCACTGCACCGCCACCGGCTCGGGAGCCTGCGCTTTGATGGTGCCGGAGCCGTTTTGCACCGTGCAGGTTTGCCTTGGTCTGCTCGGCTCCTGCTGCAGCGTCACCCGGTATGCCGTGCCTTGCGCGAGCGAAGCGGCAAAGGTGAATGGCCCGTTTTGGTCTATCGCCAGGGTGTGCTGCCCGTCAGACAGCACCAGCCCCGTGCCGGCAAGACCGTCGACCTGCCCGGTGAGGGCAAAGCCGCCGCCACACGCGCTCAGCATGGCCACTGCGAAGGCGCTACCCCAGCTCGACGCGGTCATTCTGCTCATTTTCGTGCGCCAGGGCCTCACCGGTCAAAATGGGCAACGCGAGAAAGCGGGGAGCGCCCTTGGGCGATACATGGCTCTTGGCCGGCAGATGCGCGGCCGCGCCTCCCATGCTTGCGCCACGTCGGCATCGAGCAAATGCGTCGGCGTACATTCGACAGCGCACCGAGCATCGACTCGCGCACCTGCGGGTTGAGCGCTTCAAGCTGTGAGAGCAATTGATTCATCGCGTCGCGTTTCAAATTGGGCTGTGAGCCACACAACGAGCAGGGAAGAATGGGAAAACCCTCGCCCTTGGCGTACCGCGCGATGTCGGCTTCAGCGCAGGTGATGAGCGGCCCTTACCGTCATCTGACGTGTACCGCGCGGGCATGGCCTGCAATTTGCCGGTGTAAACGAGGTTGAGCAGCAGCGTCTCGAGCGTGTCTTCACGGTGATGGCCGAGCGCAATTTTGGTTGCTCCCAGCCGGTGCGCCGCGCTGTAAAGAATGCCGCGGCGCAAACGAGAACACGAGGCGCAGGGCGTTTGCCCTTGGGCCATGCGTTCTTCGAGCAACCGGTGGGTGTGCACCGCCTGGGTGACGCGGCGGAGCAACCGACGCTCGAGCTGTTCGTCAGACATGCCCACCGCATACAAAAACGGCCGGGCGAAAGGTACTCCCTCGCCCAGCCCCCTTTATTTCGTCATTCTGGCGCAGACCACTTGCGTCGAGGGCGGCGTCGCCGCGTTGGCCTTCACACCGCGGGTTTGCTGCGCCCTGAGCCGCCGATGAAGCGCAAGATGGCGATGAAGACGCATGAGCCGAGCAGGGCCACCCCGAAGCTGGCGAACAAGCCGTTGTTGCCGGGGTTGTCTCCGAAGATGGCGCCCGTCAGCACGCCTCCCACCACTGCGCCCACCACGCCTACGATGATGTTGGCAATGGTGCCTTGCCGCTCGTTGGTGCCCATAATCATGCTGCCAACCCAACCGGCGATGCCGCCGATGACGATCCAACTCACGAAACCCAATGCCGGATTCATGTCGTTTCTCCTTACGTTTTTACGAAACGAGCCTCTTGCGGCAGCGGGGCCGCTTCGTCTGTTTCCTGCGGTACATCTTGGCGAGGGTCTTGTTTCATCAAGGTCTCGAACAGGTGCTCCATTTTTTGGCCCAACGCTTCAAGCTCGGGCGCTTTGAGCGTTTGTTCGACCTTGGGCAACAACTTCTCTTCTTCTTCTTCTACGTGGTGCTCAATTTGTTCTTCCAGCACCTTCATTTTGGCGTCGTACTCTTCGTGCGAGGGCGAGAGCTGCAGCAAGTCAGCGATAATTCGCTTCGCCGCCAAGTGCTCTTCGACGGCTTCGTGCAGCAACTCTGACAGTTTGCCCACGTACACCGCGGGGTAAAAAAGCTTCTCTTCAATCGTGCTGTGCGCTGCGATGTTGTCAGCAAGCTCAGTGAAAATGTCGAGCTTCTCGTTGTTGTCGTCAGACGCTTTGTACTTCTTGAAAAATGCTTCGACTTGGCGGTGCTGGGTGGTGAGCAGCTTGATGGCGTTCATCGTTGGCTCCTTGAGCGAGTGGCGGTGGTGGGGCTGCGCGGCAAGGTTCCCGACATGTTGGGAACAACTTTGAAGCGACGGCCGGTAACGGCCGGCAACGGCGGGTTGCGTGGAGGCGGCATGGGCTGACCGGGGGGTTGCTCCGGCGTGCGCGTCGGGGGCTCATGCGGAATCTGCACCGGGCTGTCAGGCGAAGGGTGCGGCGCGAAGTCAGGCCGCTCGGGCGTGGGATCACGCTTGGGAGGCAACTCTGGTTCGCGCTGCGGCTTCGGGGGAGCCGTTTGAGGAGTGGGCCCACTCACGGCTTTGCCGCTTTCGCCAGCTGCGGCGCCAGGCTTGAAGTGCCGCCTTCACCCTCCATTCGGGCGACGTCTTGCTCGTGCTCTGCATATTGGCCCGTCAAGCTTTGGTGCAGCTTGCGGCGAGCCACCCGTTGCCAACGGCTGAGTGCAGCCAGGCCTGTCACCACGGCTCCCGTCGTAAACAACACCGCGGCGAGCACTTTCGACTTCGGCTCGCGCGTCTTTAATTTCGTTTTCTTCGTCACCATGGGGCACGTCTCCTCTCGATGTGAAGCAGTTAAGGGGCCCTACTGAAATTTTTGGCGTCGGCAAGCGCGCCCGCTTCGTGCCCGCTGCACGAGAAACGATGAAGCAAGCCAAATGCCAAAAAAAGAACGCGCTAAGAAAGGGTGGAAACCAAAGAGAAACACCGAAAGTTCGGCACCTGCGCCTGCGGCAATTCGCCACAAGGGGCGCGAGGGCTCACCTTGCGAAAGGGGCACGTTGATTGCTTCGTCATTGGTTCACGATGAGCATTCAAAAAGCGCGTGCAAAGGTTCGTTATGCGGTGGTGGGAGCGGGAAACATCGCGCAGGTGGCGGTACTGCCCGCCTTCGCGCATGCCTCAGAAAATTCTGAGCTGGTGGCGATTATCTCGTCTGACGATGAAAAGCAGCGCGTGCTGGGCGAGCGCTACGGCGTCAAACACACCGGCACCTACGAAGACATGGAACAGGTGCTGGCCGATTCACGAGCTGACGCGGTTTACATTGCGTTGCCCAACGACTTGCACCGCTTCGCGACGGAGCGGGCGTTCAAAGCCGGCGTGCATGTGCTGTGTGAAAAGCCCATGGCGATGACCGAAGACGACTGCCGCGCGATGAATGACGCCGCCGCCGCATTTGATCGCAAGCTGATGGTGGCGTACCGGCTGCACTTTGAAGAGGCCAACTTGAAGGCCATTGACCTGGTGCGCACGGGTAAAATCGGCATTCCACGGTTTTTGACCGCCACGCTTTCGCACCTGGTGAAGCGGGGTGACATTCGCACCCGAGCTGACATGGGCGGAGGCGCGCTCTATGACGTGGGCGTCTACCCCATTAACGCGGCCCGCAATATTTTCGGTGCTGAACCCACCGAAGTGTTTGCGTACAGCGTGGGGCAAGTCGACAACGCGCAAAACCAGGTCGACGAAATTTCGCAGGCACTGCTGCGTTTCCCCAACGGTTGTTTGGCGCAGCTCACCGCCAGCCAAGGCGCGGGCGACGTATCGACGTACCGGGTGGTGGGCACTGAAGGTGACCTGCGTGTCGAACCGGCCTTTGAATACGCGAGTGAGCTCGCCCATGCGCTCACCGTCAACGGCAAAACACGTGCGACAAAATTTCCCAAGCGTGACCAATTTGCTCCAGAGCTCGTCTACTTTTCGCGCTGCATTCTCGAAGACCTCGAGCCTGAACCTTCAGGTGAAGAAGGCCTCGCCGACGTGCGCGTGCTCGAAGCGTTGAAGCGCTCAGCGGCAGAAGGGCGGCCCATTCTCTTGCCTGAAATGACGCGCAAAATGCGCCCCGACTTGTCGCTCGAAATGCACAAGCCTCCGGTACGCAAACCGAAGACCGTCAACGCGCCGTCGCCTTCGCTCTGACTGGCGCGGCGCAGTTCGTGCAGCTTGAAAAAGACATGGCTTACACCCAGCCCATTTGGTCGGCGAGTGTCGAAGACGTGCCGCACGCGTTCTCGACTCTGACTGGCCAGCACATGCGGGTAGACGTGGCGATTATTGGCGCCGGGGTAACCGGGCTCACCGCGGCCTGGCTGCTCAAGCGCGCGGGCAAACGGGTGGCGGTGCTCGAAGCGCGCCACGTGCTGAGCGGCACCACCGCTGCCACCACCGCGCATCTGACCCAAATTCTCGACATGCGCTACCACGTGCTGGAGCGAAAATTCGGCAAAGAGGGAGCGCGCCAAGCGGCAGCGTCGAGTGGCGCGGCCATTGACATGATTGAAGCCATTACCCACCAGCTCGGCCTCGACAACGGCTTCGAACGGTTACCGGGTTTTCTTTTCACCGAGCGGCAAGCGCAGCACGCCGAGCTCGAGCAAGAAATGCATGCAGCCCGTACGGCGGGTTTGAACGTAGCGGCCGCGCAGTTGCCGGCGCCTTTTCAAGCGCGCTTGGCGATGCGTGTCGAGAACCAGGCGCAGGTGAACCCCCGCGCTTACCTGCTGCCCCTGGCGCGCGATACCGACGCCCAGGGTTCACACGTTTTTGAGAATGCGCCGGTGGTGGCCATTCAAGAAGGTGAGCCCTGCACGCTCGAGCTGAGCTCGGGTGCCAAGCTACGGGCCTCGCATGTCATCATGGCCACCCATTCGCCGCTCAACCGGCTCTTGCTGCAAACCAAAATTTCTCACTACCAGTCGTACGTGGTGAGTGGCCCGGTAGAGCACACGCTGCCCGGCCTGTGTTGGGACATGGAAGAGCCGTACCACTACTTGCGCAGCTTTCATGCACCGCAAGGCACGCACCTGATTATCGGCGGAGCGGACCACAAGACCGGGCAAGAAGCCGACACCGAAGCCGCCTTCGCCCGACTCACCGCGTACGCGAAACGGTTTGGCGTGTGGCCCACCCACCGTTGGTCTTCGCAGGTGGTTGAGCCGGTCGACGGCTTGCCCTTCATCGGCCGCAACGCCAATTCACGCTTCGTCAGCGTGGCGACGGGTTTCGCCGGCAACGGCATGACTTTCGGCACACTGGCAGCAATGATTTTGAGCGACCGCATTCTTGGTAAACCCAACCCCTGGGCCGAGCTTTACGCAGCAACGCGCGTCAAGCCGCTGGCGTCGCTCAAGTCGTTCGTCGCCGAAAACGTCGATTTTCCGCTCCACCTGTTGAGTGATCCATTTCGCCCGGCCGAAGTGGCCTCGATGAACGAAGTCGGTTTTGGCGAAGGTAAAATCGTGCGCACTGGCGCCAACCCGGTGGCGGCATACCGCGACGACGACGGTACGCTGCACGTGGTTTCGGGCATCTGCACCCACTTGGGCTGCACCGTTTCTTTCAACACCGCCGAAAAGTCGTGGGACTGCCCGTGTCACGGCTCACGTTTTTCGGTCGACGGCGACGTGCTCGTCGGGCCAGCTCTCAAGCCGCTCGAAGCGCTCAAACCCTGACGCCATATGGCTCAGCGTGTCGCGATACGTCACGTGAGCGGCGAATTGCCCCTTCGTCGTCTGGTCAGCTTCAGGGGAGCTGTTTCACGGCACGCGCGCTGCAAAGACTTAAAAGCCTATGAACGTCATCGAACATGCCGAACAGGTGTCGCAGGGGCTCGCCAAATTGTTGGGTTTGCACCTCAAGCTGGCGCGCCTCGAGCTGTCGCGTGATGCCAAGACGCTGGCAATGCAAGCAGGGGCGGCGTTGCCTTTGCTGCTGGTGGGGTTGACCTCATACGTGTTGCTTACCGCGGCGGTGGTGCTCTTTTTCACCCGGTTTCTTCCCGTTGACCTGGCGCTCGCGCTCGTCGGTGGTCTCAACGCCCTGGGCGGTGCGCTGGGCTTGGGTTGGGCGCGCAGTGTCGGTCAACGCCGCACCGAACCCACGGCCGAAGCCCGCGCCGAGGTGGTGCGCAGCCTGATGGGCGGTGTGCCGCCGTCGCGCTCGGTTTCTACTTCTCACGCGGAGCCCATTCATGGCTGACAGTTTGAAAAAGGCGCCGGTGCCACCCACCTTGCTGAGCGCCCACGGCCGGGTGCTCACCAACCCCGCGCTGGTGCATGCCCAGGCCGAGCTCGAAGCTGCGCGAAAACAGGTGGCGTCGTCGTTGCTTCGTTTGCGTGCTGACTTGAGCGAAGTGAAAGAACGCTTCGACACGTTGCGCGACTGGCGCCGGCCGATTCGCCAACGGCCTTATCTGGCGGTGGGTGCCGCTTTTGCATTCGGTTTTGCCTGGGCCTTTTTTCGCAGTCGCTCAATGCCTGGGCGATGAGCCGCAGTTGCCTTGTCTCGAAGCTGTCGCGCAGTACCACCTAGCAACACCCTGGAGCTGACCATGATGATGCTTGATCGCGAACGATTGATGAAGATGATGAATGTCGAGATGCGCCGCAGCATGTCAGAGCGGGTGCTCGTGTACGGCGGCTTTTTCTTGGGAGGCGCGCTGCTCGGCACCGCGTTTGGCCTGCTCACCGCTCGTAAGCCGGGGGTTGAGTTGCGCAGAGACCTGCGGGCCAAAGCCGACCAAGCCACCCACGGCGTACTGAAAGAAGGTGGCCTGCTGCGCGACCGCGAATCTGAGTTTTCCGAAGTGCGTTCGTAATTTTTCTTCAAGCCCCTTTACAGGACACGTACCCCCATGACCCATCACTCGAAAATGTCGCTCACGCTTGCCGCGCTGGTGATTTTGGCCGGCTGCGCCGAAGACCGCTCGGCATCGCGTACCCACAGCGGCACGGTAGAAGCTGACCGCGAAGAGCGGGCGCAGCAAGGCGAGCACCCCACGCGACCGGCTGACCCTGGCAGCACGATGGCCGAAACGAGCCCTGCGCCTGAACAGCGGCCCGCAGCCACCGCGATGGACCAGTCGAGCGACCCCGAAGACGTGAAGTTGACCCAGCAGATTCGGCAAGCGCTGGTGAAAGAACCCG
>JAIBBR010000023.1 GCA_019694575.1 Myxococcaceae bacterium | reverse complement strand
TGACATGACGCAGACCAGCAACTTCACGCCGCTGGGCTCGGTCAACCCACAGGCGCTCAACTTCAACTTTGGCGACCCCACCGCGGCCAGCGGTACCGGCGCGAAAGGGCTGACGCAGTTCGCCAGCCCTTCGACGGTGACCTTCATGAACCAAGACGGCTACGCCTCGGGTGAGCTGGCGCGCATCAGCATTGAAGCCGACGGCACCATCATGGGCGCTTTCACCAACGGCCAGAGCCGCGCGTTGGGGCAAGTGGCGCTGGCTGACTTCGAGGCGCCTGATCGTCTCGAACGCCTGGGCGGCAACCTCTATGGCGAAATGCCGGCTTCGGGCCAGCCCACGTTGGGCGCGCCGGGCAACGGTGGCCGCGGCTCAGTGGTGGCGGGTGCGCTCGAGCAGTCGAATATCGATTTGGCGACCGAGTTCGTACGCATGATTTCGGCGCAGCGTGGCTTTCAAGCGAACTCCAAGACCATCACCACCGCTGATCAGCTGTTGAACGAATTGATCGCCCTCAAGCGTTAACCGCGCCACCCCAGAAGCAGGAGTCTTTTCATGATTTTGGTGACCCGGTTGGACGGCACCGAGATGGTGGTCAACAGCGATCACATTCTCACTGTCGAGAGAACGCCCGACACCATGCTCACGCTCACCACCGGTGCGCATTGGCTGGTGAAAGAGTCGGTCGACGAAGTGGTGTCGCGAACCGTCGCTTTCAGGCGTCGCGTCGCGGTAGCCAACCCCACGCTGCGCGTCGTGGCTCCCCCCAAGCAGTCTGACGACATGGAGGCATAAGACATGGACATCACAACTGTTGGCGGCATCGTGCTGGCGATCGTCGCCATTCTCGGCGGTCAAGCGCTTGAAGGCGGTCATGCCGGCTCGCTGGTGCAAGCGACGGCGGCGATCATCGTTCTCGGCGGTACCTTCGGTGCGACGATGGTGGCTTTTCCGAAGAAAGACTTCATGCGCGGTCTGAAGATGTTCAAAGACGGCGTGAAGGAGCAGAAGATCGACACCGGGGCCCTGGTGGCGCAAATCGTCGAAATGGCCGGCGTGGCGCGGCGCGACGGGGTGCTGGCGCTCGAAGGCAAGCTGGCGAGCGTGAGCGACCCGTTTTTGAAGCGGGCGCTCTCGTTCTTGGTCGACGGTGTCGATGCGCAGGTGGCGCGCTCTGCGTTAGAAGCGCAAATCGAAGCTGAATACGAAGAGCTGGCCGTCGCCGCCAAGGTGTATGAGTCAGCGGGTGGTTTTGCTCCCACCGTCGGCATCTTGGGCGCCGTGCTCGGTCTGATTCACGTGATGGAAAACTTGTCAGACCCGTCAAAGTTGGGCTCGGGTATCGCGACGGCATTCGTGGCGACGGTGTACGGCGTGGGTATCGCCAACTTGGTGCTGCTGCCGATGGCGACGAAGCTAAAGCGTAAAATCACGCTCGAGAAAGAGCGCAAGACGTTGATCGCCGAGGGGTGCTTGGCGATTCAAGAGGGGCTCAACCCCCGCGTGCTGGAAGACAAGCTTCGGGCCATGGCGGGTGAGCATGCGCACGGTGGCGGCGCGGGTGGCGAAGCGGCGGCTCCGGCGAAAGCGGCGTAGCTCGCGGCTCGATCAGCATGTCGAAACGCGAAAACGGCGCCGGCGCGGTTCCTTCGGAGTTTCATTTCTTCTTCTTGGTGGCCGGCTTCAGCTCGGCCTGAAGGCGCGCCACGAGCTGCTCACGCGTCTGCTTCGCTCCACCCAACAGACTGGCCAACGCCGCCGACTGCAGCTGCCGCCCGCTGGCCGAATCGAGAGCGTCAGCGAGGAACCGCATCTTGGCGGTGGGCTGATCGCGGTACGCGATAATGGTTCCCGCGATCATCGTTTCTTTTACCTCCATGGCCGCCATCATCGGCGCGACGCCTTCACTGAGTGTCTTGTGCAGGGCGGCGCGCAGCTCGTCAGAACCTGACGCAACCTGGGCAACGTCGGCCATCACCTCTCCGACCTGGAGGAGCAGCTCTTTGAGCGGGCCAGGCCGGGGCAGGTGCACGGAAATACGGCGGGCCAGGGCGTCACGTTCCTTTGCATCGGGCTGCTTCTTCGCGGCGTCAAGCCACGCCTTCGCCTGTTCGGGACTGGCGTCGCTGATGCCAGCCCGCACCATCGCCTGCACTTCGGGAGTCATCTGGCGAATCGCTGCGTCCAAGACGTCAGGGGCGAGCTGCTTTTCGAGAATGGCCGCGGCATTGGCGTACAGCTGTTTTTCGGCCCACAGCTCGGTGAGTGCCTTCTCGACGATGGCGCGCTTCTTCGCATCGAGCTCGAGCGAATCGAGAATGTCTTTCTGCATGTCGCCCACCATCTCGACCAGGGTGGGCACGGTGTTCAGGTAGAAGGAGGCTCGAAGCGCGGTCTCACCCCTGCTCAGAAGCGGGGTGGGGGCGGGTTCGGCGGCGGCTGACGCGGCCCGTGCCAGTGCGAGCACCAGCATAAGGGGTAGGGGACGAAACAGGGTAGGGGAGATTTGAGCGTTCATGGAAGGTAGACGTACCCCGCAACGACCGGTTGCAAAGCTACCAGTCACCGGAAAGTCCCCCACTGCAGGAAGGTCCGAAGGTCTGTCGATGGTGACGAGTTTGGGCGAGGGCGGGTTTTTCGGCAGAAGCGGTGTTTAAACGCAGCTGCGGCGGCTCCGCCGAAGGCGGCGTAGCTCGGCTTTGATGAGCCAGCCTGCGTCAGACGAGCTCAACCGCTCGTCTTGTCAGAGCCCACCCATGCCTGTCGAGGTGTGTGCGCAGGTACACCTTTAGGCGCTCGCGAAACGTGTCGATGGGCTTCTTCAAAGGGTGCGCGCACCATGGCGAAGAAGCACAAGCACGAAGAGCACGAAAATCACGAGCGGTGGCTGGTGTCGTACGCCGACTTCATTACCTTGCTCTTCGCCTTCTTCGTGGTGATGTATTCGGTCAGCCGCGTCGACAACAAGAAGCTGGTGCAGACCGCCAATTCGATCAAATGGGCGCTGCATTTCAGCGGCACCGGTGGTGTCAATGCGTTGCCGATTTTCGACGGGCCTCCGTCAGAAGGTGGCTGCGCGGCGAACACCGGCTCGTCGAACTACCAGAGTACGCAGAACATTCAGGCGGTGGAAAAACTGCGCAAGAAGATGGAGCGCAAGTTAAAGCCCTTCTTGCTCGAAAGAAACGCGGTCAACGCGGTGACGCTCGAAGCCCAGCCCGGCAAGCTGGCGGTGCGTTTGGCGGCGTCGCACTTTTTTGACCCGGCCCAGGCTGCCTTGCGCCCCGAAGCGTTGCCGGTGATTGACGCCATTGCCGCCGAGCTCGCCACCATGGACGACAAAGTTCGGGTCGAAGGGCACACTGACGACGGCGCGCTGCAAGGCAGTGGCTACCGCAACAACTGGGACCTTTCAGCCGCGCGCGCGGTGACGGTGGTGTCGTACCTCGAGCGAGGCCACCAGATAAAACCCGAGCTGCTTTCAGCCGCGGGCATGGGGTCGGCGCACCCCATTGCGTCGAACGACACCCTGGCCGGCCGTGAAGCCAACCGCCGAATCGAGCTGGTCGTCGAGCTGTCAACCCATGACGTCATGAACCTGGCGGCGCCATGAGTCAGCGGGGCACTCCCACCGCGTCACCCGCTTGACGCCGCGCGCCCGTTGTCAGGGGCTTGACGCGCGCTTCGAGAGAGAACGGGGCAGGCATGGCCTTTGCTTTTTCTTTCGCAGGTAAGGGGCGTGACAAATGACCGACGCGACAGCCACTGACACCCCGCCTCCAAAGAAGAGCAAGGCTGTACCGATTTTTTTGATCATCAACAGCGTGCTCTTGACGGGAGTGCTCGGTGTGTTGTTGCTGAAGCCGGCCGCCGCGCCCGCGCCTGCTCCGGCGAAAGAAGAGCACGGCGCCGCTGAAGGGGGCAAAGAGGCGGGGCCCGGGCCCGGGGGCATTGGCCCCACGCTGCGGCTGGCTGACTTCGTGGTGCACTTGCGCAACCCCGAAGTTGACCGCTACGCCCGGCTTTCGTTTGAAATCGAGCTGGCGAACGACAAAGACAAAGACAGCCTCAACCCGCACCTGCCCAAGGTGCGCGAAGCTTTCATCGCTTACTTGTCTGACCGCACGCTCGAAGAGCTGCGTGGCAGCGACGGCATCGAGAAGACCAAAGAGGCGCTGTTCAACAAGTTGAAGGCCACCGTGCCCAGCGTGACGCCGCGCGCCGTGTACATCACCGACATCGTCATTCAATGAGGGCCCGACGCGATGGCTACGCTCAACAGCGATGAAGTCAATGCGTTGATGGACGCGATCAAAGACGGCCGGGTAGAGCCCGAGCCGGCGCCGGGCCAGGGTAAGCAAGTCGCTCCTTATGACCTGACCAGCCGCGATCGCATTATTCGCGGGCAGATGCCGACGCTCGACGCCATCAACGAGCAAATTTCTTCGATGTTGGCCACGGGCCTCGCCGGCCGCACCCGGTTGAATTTGAAAATCAGCTCTAGCCCGGCCACGTTGATGAAGTTCGTCGACTTCAATTCGCTGCTCGCGCCGCCCACCATCGTCGGTGTGTTGTCGCTGGGGCAGGGCCACGGCTTGGCCTTGGCGGTGCTCGAGCCGGGCCTGGGTGAAGCGTTGCTCGCCGCCGCGCTGGGTGACCGCAAAGTGCGCCCTGACGAAAGCGCGGTCGAGCCACGCCGAGAGCTCACGTCAGTCGAACGCTTGGTGTTGAAGCGCCTGTTGGGCTTGCTCACCGACGCGATGACCCGGGCCTGGGCGTCAGTGTTGCCGTTTCGCCCTGAAGTACTGCGCTTCGAGTCTGACCCGCGGTTGGCCACCATTGCCCCCCACAACGAAGCGGCCATTCTTTCAACCTTCGAAATCAGCGGGGCGCTCACTGGCCGGTTGCAGCTGGCGATACCCTTCGCGGCTGTCGAAGGCGTGAAGAAGCTGCTCTCGTCGCCCATGCGGGTCAGCACCGGGCAAGATGCCAAGTTCACCGCGGCGCTGCAGCGCGAGCTCGAGCAGATTGAAGTCGAGCTGTGCGCCGAGCTGGGTCACGTGGCGTTGCCGATTTCGCGGCTGTTGTCGCTCGAAGTGGGCGACGTGCTGATGCTCGACAGCGACGAAGGCGCGGCGATCACCGTGACGGTCGAAGGCCGCGCCAAAATGACCGGGCACCCGCACGTCGTGGGCGGCAGCAATGCGCTGGTGCTCGAAAAAACGCTCGACGGCAAACACAAAGCAACCCTCGACGTGTCGGCCGCTGCCTGAACGCTTTTGAATGAATGAAAAGGAGAACCGCCCATGAGCCCCTCTGACAACGCAGACACCGATGCTCTGGCCAAGCCGCAGCGCCGCTTTGACATGTTGCTCGACGTGCCGCTCGACGTCACCGTTCAGCTCGGCCGCACGCGCATGACGATCAACGACTTGCTCGCCCTCGCGCCGGGCTCAGTGGTGGAGCTCGACAAGATCGCCGGTGAGCCGCTCGACATCGTGGTCAATGATCGCCTGATTGCCCGCGGAGAAGCCGTGGTGGTCAACGACAAATTCGGCATTCGCATCACCGACATCGTCAGCCGTTCAGAGCGCATCGCCCGCTTGCGCTGATTGCTCCACCGTTTAAAAAAAAGGGGACCCACGCCATGACCACCGCCAACGGCACGTCGCCCGACGTGCAGGCCCTTGCTTTGCCCGCATCGCCCGCGGCAGCGCCGGCCCGCACCTCGGCTGGGCAGCAAGCTGCGCCGCTCGACAACCCGCCGGGCACCTCTGAACCCGTGTTCTTCGGTTGGGTGGCCCCGGCCCTGGTGGTGCTGGCGCTGCTCGCGGTGGCGCTGTGGGCGCGCCGCCGTCGGCAAACAGTCACCCGGCATGTGCAGGTTCTCGAGACCACCGCGGTGGGGCCGAAGCGTTCATTGCTGGTGGCTCGCATGGGCAGCGAAATGTTGCTGATTGGCTCGAGTGAAGCAGGCCTGGTGTTGCTCGCTTCGCGGCCCTCGACCGAAGCGACGGCGCAGGCACTGCCCGGCCCGCGTGCGACGCCATTGCCCTTGACCTGTGTGGTGGCTCCCGTTGCTTCGCCGCCGCCTCAACCCAACGACTTCGCCGCTACCGAGCCCGACTCGTTTCAATCGCTGCTCGATGAAAGCGTTGAAGATCTCGAGCTGCGTCAAAAATTGGCCCGTGGTCTGCAGGGGCGCGTGGCATGAAAGCCTGGCGCAACATGGTGTGGGCAGTGGCAGAGCCCGGTGTGCAGCTCACCGTCAACGGCGGCGGCTCTTCATCGGTGAAGCTCTTTTTGCTGCTCACCGTGTTGTCGTTCGCCACCGCAGTGTTGATTTCGATCACCTCCTTCACCCGCATTGTGATTGTGCTTTCATTCGTAAGGCAGGCGTTGGGTACGCCGCAGCTGCCGCCGAACCAGGTGGTGATTGCGCTCTCGCTGGCGCTCTCGGCCTTCGTCATGGCGCCGACGGGCACGCAGGTTTACCAAGAGGCGCTCGGGCCCTATTTTGAAGATCGCATCAGCCATGAAGAAGCGCTTGCCCGCGCGTCAGGCCCGGTGCGCGGCTTTCTGCTCAAGCAAACGCGCACTGAAGATCTGCGGCTTTTCTACGACATCGCCAAGACTGACGCGCCGGTGACGGTCGACGACATTCCCCTGTCGATTGCCATACCCGCGTTCATGGTTTCTGAGCTCACCACGGCGTTTCGCATGGGGTTGTTCATCTTCATTCCACTCTTGGTCATCGACCTGTTGGTGTCAGCGATTTTGATGTCACTGGGCATGATGATGGTGCCGCCCACGCTCGTTTCATTGCCGCTCAAAATTGGCGTTTTCTTGCTCGCGGGCGGCTGGCACCTGCTGGCCGGCACCTTGGTGCGGAGCTTCGCATGAGCTCAGAAATGCCCTCGGCGCTGGTGCACGAAGCGCTCACCTTGCTGGCGGTGGTGGGCGGCCCACTTTTTTTAGGCCTCTTCGTCGCGGGCTTGCTCTTGGGTGTGCTGCAGGCGGCGACGCAAATCAATGACCCTTCGGTTGGCTTCTTGCCGCGCATCGGTGTGGCGGTGGGCACCTGCGCGTTGCTCGGCGGGTGGATGATGGAGCGCATGGCGTCTTTCTTGGCCCATGCGATGGAGCGCATGTCGGGGCACGGCTTCTAGCCATGCGCGTCGATCTGCCAGCGGCGTACGGCTTGCTGCTCCTCATCTTCAGAGCGGCGGCGTTGTGCATGTCGGCTCCGCTGTTGGGCATGCGCGGTGTGCCCATGCGCTCGCGAATGGCGCTCGCCACAGTGGTGGCCGCGGTGGCGTTTTCGGGCGCGGGTTACCCTCACGCTGACGTGCCGGGCACTTTTCTGGGGTTGGGGGCGCAGGCAATGGCCGAGACGGTGATGGGTCTGTGCGCGGGCCTGAGTGCGCGCATCATTCTCGACGCGGCGCAGACCGCGGGGCAGTTGGCCGGCACGTCAATGGGCTTTGGCTTCGGCGCGTTGTTAGACCCGGTCAACGGCACCGAGTCGACCATGTTGGGCCAGCTTTTTTCGTGGGTGACCATTGGCGTCGCGGTGGCGCTGGGCATTCACCGAGAAGCGCTGGGGTGGCTGGCGCTCTCGGTGCACCAGGTACCCCCGGGCACGGTCGACGGTTTGGGCACCCTGGCGCAAGGGGTGGTGGTGCAATCGATTTACGCCGTCACCTTGGCGATTCGTTTGGGGCTGCCGCTGCTCGCCGCCGTCACCTTTGGCCACGCGGTGCTCGGCATCATGGGGCGGGCCGCGCCGCAAATTCAGATTTCGAGCGTGGGTTTCGCGGTGGCCATTCTGGCGGGAGGCACCGCCGTCTACGCGCTCTTGCCGCACATCGCGCACATCACCGCGCAGGCGGCGCTGCGCACTTTTCACGGCCAGCCAGGGTGACGCATGGCCGAGAGCAGTGAAGCTGACGATAAGACAAACCAGATCAGCGAGCGGCGCGTTCGCCAGGCTTACGACGAAGGGCAAATGCCCGTCGGCCGCGACGCAATTGCCTTGGCGGGCATGGTGGGGGGCACCTTGGCGTTGGTGTCGTCGGCCGCTCCGTTCACCGACGCGCTGGTGCGGCTGGTGCAAAACACGCTGACCGCGGCGCCCACCACACCTTATGCGACGCTGTGGGACTCGGTGGCCAAGGCCTTGGTGGGGCCAGCCCAAGTCTGCGCGGCGGGAGCGCTCTTGGCGGCGTCGGCCACCTTGGCCCAAACCCGGGGAGGTTTTTGGCCTGAGCTGGCTTTGCCTGACGTTTCGCGAATGACGCAGGGCAAGCTGTCGCGGCTCTTCACGCGGGAGTTTCTGATCGACTTAGGCCTGGCGGCGCTCAAGGTAGCTGCGGTGGGGTGGGTGGCGTACCTGGCGCTGCGCGACGAATTCATGACGCTGCCCAAGTTGCTAGACGCCCCGGCAGCGGCGCAAGTGGGCGCCATCTTTGAGCCATTGGGTAAAGCGGCCGTCAAAGTGCTGACGGTTATGGCGGTACTCGCCGGTGCGGACCTTGCAGTGGCCCACCTTCGCTTTCGCTCCAAAATGAAAATGACGCCCGAAGAAGCCAAGCGCGAATACAAAGAAGAAGAGGGCGACCCGCTCATGCGCATGCGCCGCAAAAAGCGTTCACGCGAATTGGCCAAGGGCCGGGTGGCGGTTGAAGTGCCTCGCGCCGACGCGGTGTTGGTGAACCCGACGCACGTGGCGGTTGCCATTCGCTACCGGCGCGACGAAAGCCGGGCGCCCAAAGTCATCGCCAAAGGCAAAGGGCAGCTGGCCGAGATCATGCGCGATTTGGCGCGGGCCAACGGCATTCCAATTGTCGAAGACATTGCCCTCACGCGGTTGTTGTACCGCCGGGTGAAAGTGGGCGGGCAGGTGCCAGCTGAAACGTACAAAGCGGTAGCGGCGGTGCTGGCCTTCGTTTACCGGGTTACCGGGCGCCTTCAAGGGCAAGCGGCGGGAGCGCTGCGATGAGCGAGCCTTCCGCCAATACACCGCGCGTTTCAGCCGAAGCCTTTTTGGCGATTGCGGTGCTCTGTGTGTTGGCGATTTTGGTGGTGCCGGTGCCGGCGCCGCTGATGGACGGCTTATTGGCGCTGAACCTCGCGGGGTCGGTGCTGATTCTATTGGTGGCGTTGGGGTTGAAGCGTCCACTCGATTTTTCGGTTTTTCCCTCGGTGTTGTTGATCAGCACGCTCTTTCGCCTGAGCTTGAACGTGGCGACCACGCGGCTCATTTTGCTGCACGGTGGTGACGGCACCGGGGCAGCCGGCCACGTGATTGAAGCGTTCGGTCGTTTCGCGATTGGCGGCAGTTTGATCGTCGGCGCGGTGGTGTTTCTGATTTTGTTGGTGGTGAACTTCGCGGTGATCACCAAGGGCTCGGGCCGCATTTCTGAAGTGGCCGCGCGCTTCACGTTAGACGCGTTGCCGGGCAAGCAAATGGCGATCGACGCCGACTTGGCGGCGGGCATCATCACTGATCGCGAGGCCCGCGCCCGCCGCACGACGCTGGAGCAAGAGACCGAGTTCTTCGGCGCGATGGACGGCGCGAGCAAGTTCGTTCGCGGAGACGCGGTCGCCGGCTTGGTGATTACCGCCATCAACGTGGTCGGCGGTTTGCTCGCTGGGTTGCTGCGCGACAAAATGTCGCTCTCGGCGGCGGTCGAGAACTACACGATTTTGACGGTGGGCGACGGTTTGGCTTCGCAGCTGCCGGCGCTGCTGATTTCAACCGCCGCGGGCATTGTGGTGACGCGGGCCACCGGCAGCGACTTGGGCAGCCAGGTGAGCGGCCAGCTCTTCGGGCAGCCGCGGGTGCTGAGATACACCGCGGGCTTGCTCGGGCTGTTGGCGGTGCTGCCGGGGCTGCCTACCTTTTTGTTCGGGGCGATGGCGGCGGGCACTTACCTCTTGGCGCGCCGGGCAGAACGGGCGCAGTCGCAGGCGAGCGCAGCGCCGGTGAAGGCTGAGCCTCAAAAGGGCCCAGACCGGGTGCAAGACTTGCTCGGCCTCGACGCCTTAGAGCTCGAGGTCGGCTACGGGCTGTTGCCGCTGATTAACTTAGAGAAAGGCGGCGAGCTGCCGGGCCGGGTCACCGCGCTGCGCCGCCAGCTGGCGACCGACTTGGGCATTGTGTTGCCGTCGGTGCACTTGCGCGACAACCTGCGCCTTGAAGCGAACGAGTACCGGGTGAACCTGCGCGGCCAAGAAGTAGGGCGCGGTGTGGTGCATTTAGATCGTCTGATGGCGTTGGACCCGACGGGGCAAGCGCCGCAATTCGAAGGTTTGCCGGCGAAAGAGCCGGCGTTTGGCTTGCCGGCGGTGTGGGTGTTGGCGACCGAACGGGGCGCCGCTGAGTCGCGCGGGCTGACTTTGGTTGACCCCTCGTCGGTCATCACCACGCACCTGTCAGAGCTGATTCGCCGCAATGCGCACGAGCTGGTGGGTCGGCAAGAAGTGCAAGAGCTGCTCGGGGTGTGCGCCAAAGAATCGCCGAAGTTGGTGGAAGACGCGGTGCCCGGCACCGTTACGCTGGGCGAGCTGGTGCGGGTGGTGCGTGGGCTGTTGCGCGAAGGCATTTCAGTGCGTGACTTTCGCACCGTGCTCGAGTCGGTGGCTGACGCCGCGCCGAAGAGCAAAGACACGGCCTTCATGGTGGAGCAGACGCGGCGCCGGCTCTCGCGTCAAATCACCTCTCGCGTGGCCGATGCGCAGACCGGCATGGTGCACGCGCTGACGATTGATCGTTCGACCGAAGAGTTGCTGCGCGCCAGTCTGGGCAACAGCGACGGTGAAGCGGCGTTGGCTCCCGATGTCGACACCGCGCGCAAGTTGATTGCGTCGCTCGAGCATCGCGCCGCGGGTTTGGCGGCGGCGGGCCACCCGGCGTTGATTCTGGCGCCTCCCGACTTGCGGCGGCCGCTGTACGACTTTGCGTCGCGCTTCGTGCCTGACTTGTGGGTGGTGAGCGCCCGTGAGCTGGTGCCTGGCACGTCGATTGAGCCCGCGGGGCTGATTCAGGCTGCGGCGCAACTGCCTGCTTTGACCCGAGGTGAAAAGCGATGACTGCGATGATTCGAACCTTTCGTGCGCCTGACGCGCGTTCGGCATTGGCGGCGGTGAAAGCGGCGCTCGGTGGCGAAGCGGTGATTTTGGGCACCAAAGAAGTGCGCTCGGGCTTCTTCGGGCGAGCCGAGGTAGAGGTGACGGCGGCGTTGTCGCACGAGACGGTGACGCCGGCTCCGGCTGCAGCCGCGGCAGTGGCCGTCAAGCAGGTGACGGTTCAGCCGCCGCCCGCGTTGACCGACGAAGTGATTTCACTGCGCTCGACGCTCGAGCAAATGCGCCACGAATTGCGCACGGTGGCCGACAACGCGCGCGCGGGCCAGCAGCTGCAGCTCCCTCCGGCGGCGGCGTCGCTCTTTGGGCATTTGGTTGATCGGGGCATCGAGCACGGGCTGGCTGAAGAGCTGGTGCGGCTGGCGCTCGACGGCGCGCCCACGCCGCACCCGATGCACTTGTGGGCGCGGGTGCGCGAGCGGGTGGCTGAACGTTTGGTGCCCAGCCGGGCGCCGTGGCTGCCTGATCGCCGCCGGGTGATTGCGCTGGTCGGCCCCACGGGCATTGGCAAAACGACGACGCTGGCGAAGATCGCGGCCCGCGCCTTGATGGAATCGGCCAGCAAAGTGGCGCTGATTACCGTCGACACGTACCGCGTGGGCGCGAGCGATCAGCTGGCGCGTTACGGCGAGATCATGCGGGTGCCTACCTTCGTCGCCACGACGGCGGTGGAGCTCAACCGTGCCGTCGAGCGGTGTGCCTCGGCGGAGCTGGTGTTGATCGACACCGCGGGCCGTTCGCTCAATGAAGCGGTGGCGCAGCAAGCGGCGATGGTGCGGTCGATACCCGGGGTGCAGCTGTACCTGGTGTTGAGCGCGGCGACGGGAGCGCGCGAGCTGGCGGCGAGCGCTGAACGTTACCGGGCGTTGAACCCGCAGCGGTTGATTTTCACCAAGCTCGACGAAGCGGCCGCGCCGGGCGGGGTGCTTTCAGCGTCGATTCGTATTGGCAAGCCGGTGCCGTGTCTGGCTGATGGCCAGCGGGTGCCTGAAGATCTTCACCCCACCACCGAGACCGGGTTGATCGACTGGGTGTTGGGGCAATGGAACGCAGTTGAACCCGCGTTGCGCGCGGTGGGGAGATAACGATGGATCAGGCAGAGAGCCTGCGGCAAATGTTGGCAGAACGGCACTCCGCGCCGGTGCGGGTGATTGCGACCACCAGCGGCAAGGGTGGGGTGGGCAAGACGAACATCTCGTCGAACTTGGCGGTGCTGGCGGCCAAGTCGGGGAAGCGGGTGTTGATCGTCGACGCTGATCTCGGCCTGGCCAACGTCGAGATTATTTACGGCATTACGCCCAAGTACCATTTGGGCGACTTGCTCGACGGCAAGGTGACGATGGAAGAAGTGCTCGCCACGGGGCCGGGAGGCATTCGTGTGCTGCCCGCGGGCTCAGGCGTGTCGTCGCTGACCCAGCTCGATGACGCGCAGAAATTGCGGCTGATGACCGGGCTCGACGCGGTTGAAGACGCCTTCGACGTGGTGATTATCGACACTGGCGCGGGCATTGGCGAGAACGTGCGGTTCTTCGTCGGAGGTGCGCAAGAGGCGCTTTTGGTGGTGACGCCCGAGCCGACGTCGCTGACCGACGCTTACGCTTCGGTGAAGGTGCTTTCGCTCGAAGCGGGCGTGGAGCACTTCAATGTGATCGTCAACCCCTGCGCGACTGAAGCGATTGCCCGCGACATTTTCGAGAAGTTGTGCACGGTGACGCGGCGGTTTCTCAAGGCCAAGCTGAAGTACATTGGCTTCGTGCCGCGCGATGAGAACCTGCATCGGGCGGTGATGGCCCAGAAGCCTTTGGTTGAGCTCTTTCCCCAATCTCCGGCGAGCCGGGCGCTGGCGACGATCGGCGCCAAGCTTTTTGATGAGCCGGCTCCGGTGCAGAACGCGGGTGGGTTGAAGTTTTTGTGGCAACGCATCTTGCGAGAGTCACCTGTCGCCGCGGGGTAGCCTCATGCACCGAGCCCAGGCGCTCTACGCTCAGCCCCAGCAAGACGCGGCGTTGATTGCGCGCTACGCCGACCTCATTGACCGGGTGGCGCGGCGTGTCGCGTATCGCGCGGGTACGCCCGGGTTGGCCGACGACTTGTGGTCGGCGGGAGCGTTGGGTTTGCTTGACGCGGCGAAGCGTTTCGACGCCTCGCGCGCGGTGAAGTTCGAGAGCTTCGCGGAGCATCGCATTCGCGGCGCCATGCTCGATGAATTGCGCCGAATGGATCATTTGCCTCGGCGGTTGCGGGCGCAGACTGAGCAGCTGGCGAAGACGAAGCACGCCTTGGCGCATTCGCTCGGTCGCGAGGCGACGGCAGAAGAAGTGGCGCAGACGATGGGTGTCGATCTCGACGAGCTGGCGAGCATCGAGCTGGCGCGGCAGCCGGTGATTCCGCTCACGCCCGAGATCGACGCGCCTTCACCAGAGCAGGCGGTCGATGAGTCGATCAGCCGCCAGCAGCTGTTGGCGAATATGACGGCCGCTATTTCTGCGCTGCCCGAGCGCCTGCAGTGGGTGCTCGCGCTCTATTACGTTGAAGAGTTGACGTACCGTGAGATCGCCAAGGTGCTGCGGGTGAGCGAGCCGCGGGTGTGTCAGCTGCACCGTGACGCCATCGCTCAGATGAAGCAGGTGATTGGCATGGGGAGCGGTGAAACGGGAGAGGCGTGGCCATCGAAGTAGAATTCAGTGCGCGTTATTCGAATCGAATGTTCCGATGGCCTTGATGGGCGAGCGCTTTGACTTGATCAAGCCGGTCCAGTACTCGAGCAAATTCTTCATTGGTGATGCCGCCGTCTGCGTAGTTTTCTTTGATCAAGACGAGGTGCTGACGCAGCTGTTGCTGCACATTACCCCCGTTGCGATCACCGACAGCCTCACCCACCACGTTCAAGTACCTCAGGTTGTCTTGGGGATTACTGAATTGGTGGCCCTTCATCCCTAATTCCGGCACCATGAGACGAAATTGATCCGAGAAGCTCATCTCTCGGGACGAAAAATCTGTCGTCGACCACCCCGCGCGCTGGGGAGAACGAGGACGTTCGTACGAAACAGAACGATAGGCCGGCTCGTACGGAGGAGGAGCTTTTTCTTTATTCGGAGCCAGCGGTCGGAACGTCGTCGCAGCCTTCCACCCATTGCGGTTTTTTTCGGAACCCATCGTCCAGTCGAGCCCCAGATCATCAGACAGGGCCCCATAACTCCACTCGGGGTCGCCTGGAATAATGCGACCAGTTACCACCGATTTGATGAGTTGATTGAACTTGTCCCCGTCGATCCTGAACTGCTTCAAGCCGAGAGCAAGGTCATTCTTGGGTATGCCCTTCCAACCGTTTGGATTGGTTCGGCTCGACCACATGATCGCTGCACGCGTCAGCGCTTGTTTGGTGTTCAGATGAAGAGAACGCTTCTGCGTTTCACGGAGCAACAGTGAGGGCACTTCACTCAGCTTGTGTTTGAGCGGCCGAAGACGGGCCTGCAGTGTTGTTTCAAGAAGAGCGGGGTGAATGCCTTCATCGCTCGGGAGCGAGCCTTTAAAGTGGTACTCGGTCACTGCCATCTGAGTCCGTTCGTTCGCTTCCTTCAAGGTCGAGACGATTGCTCGAACCGCGGGCGACATTTTCTTTAGATCACTGAAAGGCCAAGTATGTTGGCTGGCAGCGGGCCACAGCGCCTGCATGTATTCAGCGGCGGTATTCGTCTTCTTTTTAGCGGCGAAAGACGGATGGGCCACCGACTTGGGAGCAGCATTGCGAAGGTGTTTCTTTGGCAGCGTTGAAGATAAGCCCACATTAAACTCCGCGGAAAAATTGGAAGAAGCGACAAACTTTCCGCACGGTTACATATCAGAAGCAATTACGCATCAACGCAAAACGTATTAACGCAAAATGAGAAAACCCCACGGGCTGGGTCTCGAGAAAATCTCAGGCGTTGTGCGCTCAACCCCCTCGAATTTTCAGCATCGATCAAATCTGTCAAATCTCCCGAAACTTCGGCTCGACGGGGCCGATAACTGCACCAATGGTGACGATCGGGCAATACAGCCACTTCGGACCATGGGGCTTCACGGTTAGGAGACTTTTATGGCACTCGTCAGTCGCAGTCGCATTGCAACGCGCGTCGATACCCTTGCCCAAAAAATGAAGGCTGCCGACGTTCGCACGCTCACCAAGCCCAAGCCGCTGCCTGGGTACGAGGGCATCACTCCGAAAGTGGTGACCGGTTCCGACGCCCGTATTGACCCGCACGAGCTGAACAAGCTGACAAAAGGGTTAAGAAAAACAAACGCCGCGGTGGTTCGCGCTGCGTACAGCAAGGTTCGCAGCGGTGGCACGGCTTCAATCGCGTCTCTCGAAGGTGCGCTGAACCGAGCGGCCTACACGTTGTCTCACTTGCCTGACGAGGGAAAAGGTATTGCCCGCTCTGACGTCTTTACCCCGGGCGGCAAGCCGAAGGTAGACGTGGGCAACGTCGCCGCAAAACTGTGGACCGCCGTCCGCAGGGGGTAGTTGCTCGTTTAACTCTCTTCGCCAGCCGCCTCAGCGCATGTGCCAGTGGCGCAGCGAGGCAATCTCATCGAGCTCACGGGTCTCTTTACGAGCGGCCTCACGTGTCATCTCTGCGCGCTTGGCTTGCACCGCATGGCGTACCACTTCAGCCTGCTTATACGCGTGTTGCTGCACACCCTGCGCGGCCACCACGTTCTTCTTCGCGGCTTCAACGGCCTTATCGGCCGCTCGGGCTTCGCTCAGTGCGCGGGTGTGCGCACGCTCCACGATGTCCCAGTGTGAAGCCGAAGAACCCTGCCGGTGATCACGCGCCGCAACCTGGCGGAGCGCAGTCGCCCGTTCCTCAGTCTTCACCGCATGGGAGTTGGCGGCGGCCAACGCCTTCTCCGCGCGCTCTTCTTGCCGCTCGCGAATTCGAACAACAGCATCAAGCCGGGTTCGGTAGGTCATCGACAACGTCCCCTTTGCGAGTTGTCACCAATGCAAAACCCGGTACCAAGAGCCCACGTCGTGAATCTCGGTAGTTGCCTCGAAAACCGCCGGGTCAACCGCAACTGCCGGGTCTGGGCTGACCTCACCTCGGCCATTTTTTCGCCCGTTCCGTCATTGGGGTGACGAGCCTGTCAACGGTTTGACGTCGTGGGCCGCCATCAGCCCACACTTGACGCCGCATTCATGGCGCGCGCGCCGACTGACTGCCGCAACACCGCGAGAAATGCGCTCAAACACGCCGTGGCCCGCTGCTTGCTCAGTGCGACTTCAGTAGGAGGCGTCAACAATGTCAGACGGCATTTACGTAGGCATGAGCGCCGCCGTCGCCAGGGCGGCACAACTCGATTCGCTTTCAGACAATCTCGCCAATGCGCAGACGCCGGGCTTCAAAGCTTCGCGGCCCGCGTTCGAAGCGTTCTTGGGAAAAGAGCCAGGTGACAAAAGTTACACCGCGGCCGTGGCGACGGGCACCGACTTGCGACCGGGCCAAACGTCGTTGACTGGCAACCCGCTCGACGTGCTGCCCGAGAACGGCGCGTTTCTCGCGGTTGAAACCGCCGCGGGGCAAGTGGCCTTCACCCGCAACGGCAAGCTCAGCGTTGATCCCCAAGGCATGTTGCTCGCGCAAGGCCGGCCGGTGCTCGACGCGCAAGCCCAGCCAATCGTCTTGCCGTTGAACACGAAGGTCGCCGTCGACGCTGAAGGTCGAGTCACCGCTGACGGGCAAGAAGTTGCCAAGCTTGGCGTCTTTCAACTGGCAGGGCCGGTCGACCGTCTGGGAGGCTCGTTGCTCGCGCCTTCACCTCAAGGCAGTGCGATGGCGGTTGAAGACGCTCGCGTGCGTACCGGCGAAGTCGAGCTCGGCAATGCCAACGTGCTCGAAGCCACCGTGCAAATGGTCGCCGTGCAGCGCCACTTCGACACCTCGATGCAAGCGATTCAAACCTACCGGCGCCTCGATGAGCGCGCCAACGAGCTGGGCCGCATTCGTTAACCGACACCACCAAGGAAAAGACCATGTTGAGATCGCTCTACACCGCGGCCACCGGCATGGAGGCCCAAGAGTTGAAGATGGACACCATCTCGAACAACCTCGCCAACGCGAGCACCACGGGCTTCAAGCGAACCCGCGCCGAGTTCGAAGATCTGCTCTCAGAAACAGTGCGCGCGCCGTCGGAGGCAGATCCGCGCGGCGGCACGGCTCCCAGCCCGCTCGAAGTGGGCCTGGGCGTGCGCACCGTCGCCACCACGCGCTCATTCACCCAGGGCGACATGATCAACACCCAAAACCAGCTCGACGTGGCGATTGAAGGCAACGGCTTCTTCGTGGTGCAGCGCGCCAATGGAGAGCCCGCTTACACCCGCGCCGGCAACTTTCGTGTCGACGCCACCGGCCGTTTGTGCACGCCCAATGGAGACTTGGTTGATCCCGAAATCGTCGTTCCTCCCGAGTCTGTCAACCTCACCATTCGCCCCGACGGCGCGGTAGAAGCGCGCGTACCCGGCCGCGACGAGCCGGTGCCCCTGGGCACCATTGAGCTGGTGCAGTTTGCCAACCCCGCTGGCCTGCAGGCGATGGGCAATAACCTCTTGGCGGCCAGCCCCAGCAGTGGTGAAGCGGTTCGTCTGCGCCCCGGCGAGCAAGGCATGGGCTCACTGGCCCAGGGTTATCTCGAAACTTCGAACGTGAAGGCGGTCGAAGAGATGATCGACATGATCTCGACCCAGCGCGCCTACGAGATGAACTCGAAAGTCATTCAGACCGCTGATCAAATGTTGCAGCGCCTCACTTCACTGAGATAGCGCAATGGTTCTTTCCACCTTGATCGCGAGCCTTGCGTTGGGCGCTCCCGCGACGGTGCTCGAAGCGGTGCGCACGTCGGTGCCCGAAGGCCGGCGCGCCGAGGTGGTGCGCTTTCAAGCCGAACAGTCTGACTGCCAGGTGCAACAAGCGGCACTGAAAACCGCGGTGCGCACGTCGGGCCGCGTGGCCGTGCAGCTCAAAGGTCAAATGCCAAACGGCGCTGCGTGCGAAGCCTGGGGCTGGGTGCAAGTTGCTGTTTATGGCAAAGCGTGGGTGACGACGAAGCCGCTGCGCGCGGGTGATGCGTTGATGCCCGCCACGGTTGAAGCCGAGCGCGAGCTCAAGTCAGAGCGCACGTTTTTGAATGAGTTGCCCGCTGACGCACAGGCCGCGAGGGCGTTGCCTCTGGGTACGGCGCTCGAAGAGCACCACGTGAAGCGAAGCGGGGTGGCGTGGGGGGCGAAGGTCACGGTGTCGCTCCAGGTGGGCGCGCTGGTCGTCGAGCAGACGGGGCGTTCATTGCCCTGCGGGCGAGAGAAAACCTGCGCGCTGCTCGCCAACGGCAAACGGGTGGAAGGGCAGCTCTCAAACGGAAAATTGTGGATCGTCATGCCATGAAAAAGCTCTCGGTGATTGCCGCCCTGGCGTGGGGAATGTCGGCTTGTGGCCCCGCGCACGTCGCGCCGTACACGCCGAAGAAGCGCGACTACCAGTACCAAGCGTCAGGCAACAAAGAAGAGAGCCGCGCCACGCCCGGCAGCTTGTGGCAGCCCGGCACGGCCGCCGCCATGTTGTTCACCGACGCCCGCGCGCTGCGCGAAAACGATCTGGTGGTGGTGAAGGTCGAAGAAGTGGCCGACGCGGCGCGCAACGCCGACACCGACTTGAGCCGCGAGAGCAAAGTCAGCGCCGACGTCACTGCTTTTCTGCAAGCCGCTGGTGTACGCCGCCCTGATATCAGCGTGGGCGCCACCGGTTCGACGTTGTCGTCGTTTCGTGGAGACGGCTCGACGCGGCGCACCGAGCGGCTGACGGCCACCGTGCCCGCGTTGGTTCGCAAGGTGTTGCCCAACGGCAACCTCTTCGTCGAAGGCCACCGCGTGGTGCTGGTGAACGCCGAAGAGCACCACTTCTATATTTCGGGTGTGGTGCGGCCGATCGACATCGATCAACAAAACAGCGTGAAGAGCTCGATGATCGCCGACGCCGAAGTCGAATTCACCGGCCAAGGCAACCTCACCGACAACCAGCGCCAAGGTTGGTTCTCACGTTTCTTCACCTGGCTGTGGCCTTTCTGACGAGAGGGTTTCTCATGGGCATGCGCGCTGCCATTTTGCTGCTCGCCGTCGCTTGGGTGGCCGTACCGCTTTCAGCCGGTGCCGCCACGGTACGCTTGAAAGAATTGGTCACCGTGCAAGGCATGCGTGACAACGAGCTCTACGGTTACGGCCTGGTCATGGGCTTGGCCGGCACCGGTGACAGCGAGCAAGTGTTTTTCACCAGCCAGTCGCTCAGCGGCATGTTGGGCCGGCTGGGCATCAGGGTCGACGCGCGCGAAATTCGTTCACGCAACGTCGCCGCGGTCATGGTGACTGCGCGCTTGCCGACTTTTTCGCGGCCCGGCAGCCGGCTCGATGTACAGGTGAGCTCTATGGGCAACGCCCGCTCACTGGCGGGAGGCGTGCTGCTGCTCACCCCGCTCACCGGAGCCGACGGCGCGGTCTATGCGCTGGCGCAGGGCTCGGTGCAGGTGGGCGGCTACGAAGTGGCGGCCTTCGGCTCGCTGCAGCGCAAAAACCAAACCACCGCCGGCCGGGTGCCGTCGGGCGCCACGGTAGAAAAAGCGGTCGCCGCAGAGCTCAGCAAAGGCCCGGTGGTGCTGGGGTTGAAGCGCCCCGACTTCACCACCGCCAGCCGTGTCGCCGCGGCGGTCGAGCAGGCCCTCGGCGCGGGGGCGGCGCGCGCGGCTGACCCCGCGTCGGTCGAAATCACTCCGCCTGAAGAATTCAAGAGCAACCCCATTGCGCTGGTCGCCAAGCTCGAAGCGCTCGAAGTCGAAGCTGATCAACGCGCCAAAGTCGTGGTCAGCGAACGCACCGGCACCGTGGTGGCCGGCGAGCACGTGCGCATTCGCCCGGCGGCGGTGGCGCACGGTGGCCTGCAGGTTTCTATCGCCGCGCGGCCCGAAGTGTCGCAGCCTGCTCCGTTTTCGAGGCGCGCAGACACCGTGGTGACGACGACGGGCGAAGTGTCGGCGCAAGAGACGAAGAGCGCGCTCGTCAAACTGCCGGGCACCAGCACCGTTGAAGACTTGGTGAAGGCGCTCAACGCGCTCGGCGCCACCCCTCGCGATCTGGTCTCTATTTTTCAAGCGCTCGACGCAGCCGGCGCGCTCGACGCTGAGCTCGAGGTGATTTGATGAGCTTCGTTCAAGGCTTCTCTGACGTCAGGGCGGCGGGCAACGACACTGAGCAGGTGGCGAAGCAGCTTGAAGCGTTGGTGCTCAAGCAAATGTTGAAAGCCAGTGGCGCTTTCAAGGGCAGCGACAGCGCCGGTTCATCGTTGCATGTCGATCTCTTCGTCGAAACGCTGGCCGAAGCGGTCAGCCAGTCGGGTGGGTTGGGGTTGGCGAAATCGCTGGAGCCGTCGTTGCACGCAGGGCCACCAGCGGCTCCTCCGCCTGTGCCCCCGCAGGCCTTGGCGCTCACCCGTTTGGTGGCCGCCGATGCGCGAATCAGCAGCGCGTATGGTACCCGGGCCGACCCTTTTGACGGTGTGGAGCGCAAGCACTCTGGCGTCGACATTGCCGCGGCTGAAGGCAGCCCGGTTTTGGCGGCCGCGGGTGGAGTGGTTCGGCGCGCGGGCCCCCGTGACGGCTACGGCTTCGCGGTTGAGGTTGATCACGGCGACGGGGTCACCACGTTGTACGCCCACGCTTCGGCCCTGCTGGTGAACGAAGGTGACCGGGTTGAAAAGGGGCAGCCGGTGGCCCAGGTAGGACACAGTGGCAGAGCCACGGGTGATCACCTGCACTTCGAGGTGCGTGTGGGCAACCGGCCCGTCAATCCGACACGGGCGTTTAAGATTTATGGAGGTCGTGCCGATGAACGCTGAAGGAAAGCCCCTTTGCCATCGAGATCACGATGAAAGTGAACGAACCGAAGGAAATCAGCCCCTTGCGCCCCGTCAAGGCCGACGCGGCGTCACCCCAGGCCGAAAAACACGACGTGGTTACTTTAGAGAACACCCGCGAAGTCGATGCGGCGATCTCTCAAGCGAAGACGAGCTCGGGCGCCTCACGGGCGGCTCACTTGGTCGCGATCGAAGCAGCGGTTCGCAACGGCACCTTCAAGCCGTCGGCCAGCCAAGTGGCGCAGCGCATTCTCGAAGCCGCCGAGCTCGACGCACGCATTCAGGCGATGTTGCCTCCTTAGCCTTTTAAGAGAGACTTTATGGAGCTCACTCCCGCCATCGCGACCGCCGAGAAGCTGAAAGACGCGTTGGTGTCTGAAGTCGAACGAGCGCGCGAAGAACGCCTGTTGCTGCGCAACCTCGACGGTGAAGCGTTGTTGCGGCGGGCCGCGCTTCGCGACGGCTTCAACATTGCCTGCGTTGCTTTGCAGCGTGCGTTGCAGCGCGACTTGGCCGGCGCCGCGAAGCGGCTCTCACTCACCGAGGTGACGCTGCCTGCCTTGGCGGCCCAGGTGCCCACTGAGGCCGCGCAACTGTCAGGCGTGCTGGCGCAAGTGCGCCTGCTGTCGTCGACCTTGGCCGAGCTCGACGCGCTCAACCGCTCGTTGGGTGAACGCACCTTGAGCGTCGTGCGCAGCTACTTGGCCGCGGTGGTACCAAAGGCGGCCAGCTACGGGCCTCAAGGTCAACAAGCGGCGGCTGGTGCGCTGTCGGCGACTGTTTCAACGAGGGCTTAAAAAGCGATGGCTGACCTTCTCGCACTGTTGTCGCAAGCGGCCAGCAGTCTGGGGGCCCACCGCGGCGCCGCGGCCACGGCGAGCAACAACCTGTCAAACGCCAACACCCCAGGTTACGCGCGCCAACGCGCCGAGCTCGAAGCGGTGCTGCCGGCCGAACGGCTCGCGGGGGCCTTCATTGGCCGCGGCGTGTCGCTGCTCACGGTGAGCCAGTCGCGCGATCGCTTTTTAGAGGCGCAGTTGCCGGCCGCGTTGGCTCAACAGTCGCGCTCAGAAGCACAGACTTCGGCGTTGTCGTCAGTGTCGGTGCTCGACCCTGACGCGGGAGCGGGCCTCACCGCGGCACTGGGCGACTTCTACGCGTCACTGCGCACGCTGTCGCAAAACCCTTCTGACTTAGGCTCGCGTGAAGCGGCCGTGGCGTCGACCCGGGCGCTGACCTTGGCGTTTCAACGCACCGCCGGCGGCTTGTCGTCGGCGCGCAGCGGCATCGACGCGCAGCTCGAGGGGCAAACGCAGCAGGTGAACAGTCTCGCGGCGTCGATGGCCGACTTGAACCGCCGCATCGCGGTAGAACGTGCGGCGGGAGGCGCTCCCAACGATCTGCTCGACGCCCGCCAGAAAGTGCAAGATCAGCTCAGCACCTTGACTGGAGCGGTACCGGTGCCTGACGCCCAGGGCAATGTGAGCATGGCGCTGGCTTCGGGCGCGGCGCTGGTCAGCGGTACCCGTTCGGCCACGCTCTCAACCCAGCCCAACGCCGCCAACCGCGGTCATTCGAGCGTGCGGCTTACCTTGGCTGACGGTACCGGCCCCCAAACATTGGCAACGGGCGCGTTGGGCGGGGCGATGGGTGGCGCACTCGACGCACGTGATGGCGCGTTGGCTTCGGCCGAGCGCGACGTCGACACGCTGGCCTTCGACTTGGCGGGCGCGATCAACACGGTGCACCGCGCAGGCTACGGCCTCGACGGCGTGAATGGCCGCGACTTGCTCACCGTGGGGGCCACCGCCGAAGGCGCGGCCGCGAATATTCAAGTCGACGCCACGGCTTTGGCTGACGCGCGCACCTTGGCGGCCGCTTCGTCGGGTACCACCTTGCCGGGAGATGCCGACAATCTGATGAGCCTGATTGCCACCGAGAGCCAGCTGCTCTCGACGGGCGGCGACGCCACGGCCAGCTTGTCGGCGTTGATCACCCGTTTCGGCTCGGCGGCGTCGGGCGCGCAGGCGGCCTTCGAGCATGACGGGGCGGTGCTCTCGAACCTCGAGGCGATGCGCGATTCGGTGTCGGGCGTGTCAATCGACGAAGAGATGATCAACCTGACCAAAGCGCAGCGTGGCTACGAAGCGGTGATGAAGGTCATGAAGACCACCGACGAGCTCTTAGAGACTTTGATGTCGCTGAAGTGAGGGGGGCGAATATGCGCGTCACTGACCAAATGGTGTTTCGGCAAGCAGGCGCCCATGCGGGGGCAGCGAAAGAGCGGGCGCAAGCGGTTTCAGATGAAGTGGGCACCGGCATGCGGGTGACGCACCCCGCTGATGACCCCACCGCGGCCGGTTTGATTGTCACCCACCGGGTGGCAGCCACCCGTTTCGCCGCCATCGTGCAAACCGCGCAGCGCGCGTCAGACGAATTGGCGTCGGCCGACGGAGCGCTCGAAGGGGCAACCAACGCCCTCAGCCGAGCGCGTGAGCTGGCGGTGCAGCTCTCGAATGACAGCTATTCAGCCAATGAGCGCGCCGCCGCCGCCGCCGAAGTCGATGGCTTGTTGCACAGCGTGGTTGGTTTGATGAACCGCCGCGTGGGCAACCGCTACATTTTCGGCGGCAATTTAGATTCCACGCCGCCTTTCGACGCGACGGGCAATTACGTAGGCGACACCGGCGTGCGGCGTGTCGAGCTGGCTCCCGGCATTTTGCAAGACGCGTCGGTGCGCGCCGACGTGGTGATCAAAGGCACCGCCGGAGGCGTCGATATTTTTGCTTCGCTCCAGGCGCTCTCGACGGCGCTCACTTCAGGCAACCGCGCCGCCGTGGCCGCGACCTTGAACGACTTCGACACCGGTATCAGCCAATTGGCGGCGGGCCGTTCGCGCCTCGGTTCATCGATGACAGTGCTCGACGCGGCAGCTGAAGCGGGCCGCAGCGGCCGTGACGCCGAAGTGACCGAAATTTCGCATTTGTCAGAGACCGACTTGGTCGACGCCGCCAGCAGGCTCGCGCTGGCCGAACGTGCCCTCGACGCGTCGATGACCGCGGCGGCGCGCAGCTTCAAGCTCACTTTGCTCGACAAACTGTAAGGCGATGAGGCTCGCGCTCGCTTCGCCAGTGGGTGGCGCCCGGGGTGATTCGGGTGCTCACGAAGCACGGCGCCTTTCTGCGCTGTTGCGTCGACGTACCCGCTGGCTCTTGGCCACGTTGCCCAAGCGGCACGCCGAGGCGCTGTCGTTCTTGCCGGCCTTGCTCCACGCCACTTTTCCTCGCCGCGAGCTGAAAAGCGACGCGCCCGGCATCGAAGGGCAGAAGGCGGGCAAGAAGTGGGGCGCCCTGGCCCGCGCGTTCGATTTGCCGACCGCCAGCGGCATGCAGCGTGGCCGTCGGGTCATCGCCGCTTTGTTCGCGGCACCGCGCGAAGGGGGCTTCGACGCTTGGGTGTGTTGGGCGGGCGATCTGGGCCAGCGCGAGCGTGAACGGGCCATGGCGCGGCTCGAAGCGGCTGAAGCGTTGCTCACCCAAGCCGGAGTGTCAACGCGGGTGACGCCGTGGCCCAACGCACCTTCTCGCGTCGACTGGGCGCGGGTGCTCTGTTTCGGCGCGGTGGTTGCGGGCCGCTTGCCGGCTTCATTCTGGGCAGCCGCGCGGCGTGCAGGTGAATCGCCCGACGACACACCGCCTTTGGCTGGGTTGTGGCAATGGGCGCCGACCGAGCTCACCCGGGCGTTGTTGTTGCCCTTCGCCGCGCGAGGCGTGCCGGCGCCGTTTCAGGCCTTGCTCGACGCGTTGAACCTGGCCGCCATTGAAGGTCGCGCCGCGCTGTCAATCGCCGACCCCGAGCTCTTTTGCGCGGTGTGGTTGTCACCCGGGTTGCCCCGGCCGCGCCTTGCCTTCGAGCTGCTGGCGACGCTTTCGGCTTCGACGGCCACCCAAGCGTGGGCGGGCCGGTTGCTCGCCTCACCGGGAAACCGCCGGGTGCTGTCGACGGTGCCTCTCGAATTAGAAATTACCAGCGACGTCGAAAACGTGTTGCGGCTGGCGCGTGAGCTGACGCTGTTGGCGTTGCGTGAAGCCCGGCGGGTGCCGCGCGCCGTCCTTGGCCCGCTGCGCCGCTATTTGCACCGCGCCTGGTTGGGCGTGGGCGTACCCACATTTTTTTTGCCCGCGTTGGAAAAGGCGCTCAAGCCGCAGCTGAAAACCGGGCCCGAGCCGCTGCAGGTGGTGACGCAAGGCAACACAGTCGAAGTGCGCGAAGTGCAGGGCGCGGTGCTGGGCCGTGGCCGAACGGTCGAGCAGGCGTGGGGCCGGGCACTTTTTTTGGTGGCGCAAACGCTCGGAGCGGCGGTGGCACAGAGCGTAGCGCCCGAAGAGTGGCGGCCGCTGTTGCGCCGTTTTGGGCAACCTCTCGAGCGGCGCACGTTGTTGCTGGCGGTGGGCCGGCGTGAAGCCGTGGGGCCTCCTTATGATCCCTTAAACCGGGGCAAAGACCGCTCGCTCGCGCTCACCGAAGCGCTGGTGGTGACGTTGACTCCGGGCAGCCGGCCGGCGGCGAGCCGGTTGGGGCCCACGCCGACGGTTGAGAAAGTGGCCCTCGAGGCGATGCGCGGCACCATGATTGACGTGGCCCTCGCCGTGCCCGGAGCGCAGCCAGCGGTGGCGCGGTTGGCGCGGTTGGCCCGCTTTTGCCGGCCCGGCGCGCAAGAGTTGCCCCTGGCCATCGAAGCCGGAGGCCGTGTGCTCTGGTGGCTCGACGGCGACCATCGCTGGAGCAGCGTCGGCGCTTTCACCGCGCGCCCCCGCCGCTACGCTTTAGACCCCGAAGCGCCTGACTTCGGCGGCGTGGTGACGGCCAAACGTTGGGCGCTCAACAACCCCAACAATGTCGAATGTCTGGCCTGGCTGCGCGAAGACAACTGGGCCTGCCTGCTTTACACCGACTCGCAAGGCTGGCGGCTGCGCGAAGACGTGCCGGTGCGGTGGCTGGAGCGTCACTTGGCGGGGGCGCAAGCCTTGCTGCATGAAGGTTTTCAGCCGCGCTTGCTGTCAGTTCGTGCCACGCCCGACTTGGTGACCGCGGTCGAGCGCGCCGCGGGCGAAGCGCCCGAAGAAATTGGCGTCAGTGTGTACGGTCGCCTGCCGTTCGGGTTGACGGTCGAGCTTTTCGGGGAGCGCTTCGGAGCCCATTTACCCCTGGGCTGGAGCGCCGCGGCGCAGTCGATTTTGGCCCGGTGGCCCGACGGGCTTACCGGCTACCTGCGGGTAGACAAGGTGGCGGTCGATGTACGTGTTTCGTCTGACAGCTTGGCGACGCTGTACGCGCGTTCTGTCGCGGTTCGCCGTTTGTGGGCCCATGTCCGACTTGTTTCGGGGACTTAAGAGTTAGCCAGCCCGTGCCGACAAAATCAGTGGAGGCGAACATGGGGTTCGCCCACCTAAAGCAAAGAGGGAAGCACCATGGCAATGACGATTCGTACCAACGTTGCGTCGCTGAATGCGCAACGTAACTTGTTCCAAACCGACGCGATGATGTCGTCGTCGATGTCGCGTTTGTCTTCAGGTTTTCGCATTACCAAAGCCGGCGACGACGCTGCCGGCCTCGGTATCAGCGTGAACCTCGAAGCGCAGATTCGCTCGTACAACCAAGCGTCACGCAACGCGCAAGACGGCCTTTCGCTCGTGCAGACCGCTGAAGGTGCATTGAACGAAACCAGCAACATCTTGAGCCGCCTGCGCGAGCTGGGCATGCAGTCTGCTTCGAGCGGCGTGGGCGACACCGAGCGGGCGTACATTCAGTCAGAAGCCACCGCGCTGATCACCGAAATCGATCGTATCGCCAACGCGGCTGAGTACAACGGCACCTCGCTGTTGAACTCCACCGCGACCAGCCTGACGTTCCAGGTCGGTATTCGCAACACGCCAGCGAACGATCAGATCGCCGTCTCGACCGTTGACGCGACCTCGGCCACCTTGGGCGTCGACGGTATCGATCTGTCGGCCCAAGGCGGTGCGCAAGCGGCGCTCGCGTTGGTCGACTCTGCGCTCGAAGACGTTTCGAACGCCCGCGCTGGTTTTGGCGCCGTCGGCAACCGCTTGACGTCAGTGGTTTCGACGATTCAAACCGCCTCTGAAAACCTCTCGGCCGCGAACAGCCGTATTCGCGACGTCGACGTGGCTGAAGAGACCTCGCGCATGGCCCGCTCGCAGGTGTTGATGCAAGCCGGTGTGTCGGTGCTCGCGCAAGCCAACCAAATGCCGCAAATCGCCCTCAAGCTGCTCGGGTAATTCATAAGTCATCTCTTTCACGGCCGCCCCGGTACTCATGGAGGGTCTGGGGCGGCTGGAGATCTTTCTCATGGCGACACCCGTTTTTCGCGCAGGCGGCTTGGCGTCGGGCATCGACACCAATTCGATTATTGATCAATTGGTCACCATCGAATCGCGGCCGCTGACGATTTTGAAGGCGAAGCAAAGCGCGCTCAAGAGCCAGGTTTCACTGCTCGGTGACATTGCTTCGAAGCTCTCGGCCCTGCGCGACGCCGCCAAGGCCTTGAAGAGCGACGGCGCGTTGGCAGTCGTGGCCACCACTGGGCAAACGGGTTTTTCTGTCACCGCGGGCTCGGGCGCGCAAGCCGGCCGCTACGGCGTTCAGGTGACTGCGCTCGCTTCAGAAGCCAAAGCGCGCTCCGTCGGGTTCGCCAGTGACGACGCGGCGGTGCAGGCGGGTACTTTGAACCTCAACGTCATGGGCACCTCTTACGACATCACCATCAACGACGGTGACTCGGTGGCCGACGTCGCCGCGGCGATCAACGCCTCGGCTGCTCCGGTGAGCGCGACGCTGATCTCTGACGGCACGCAGACGTACTTGTCACTGAGCAACGACGAAACCGGCTTTCCGCTAGGGGGCGTGGCCGGTGACGCGCTGCTGATCACCGAAAACGGCAATGGTGGCGCCGGGCAGGCCCTGGGCTTGGCGCTGACGTCGACCGCCGCCAATGCCCAGTTCACGGTCGATGGCTTGCCGATTGAGCGTCAGAGCAACGAAGTGAGCGACGTGATCAACGGAGTTTCATTTTCTCTCAAGGCGATCACCGCGGCGCCCGAAAACGTGGTGCTGACCAGCAACGTTGACGGCACGGCCGAAAAGCTGCAGACGTTCATCGCCGCGTACAACGACGTGGCTTCGCTGGTGCAGAAACAACTCGCGGTCACCGACGGCTCTAACCGACAATCGACCTTGGCTGGCGACGGTACGGTGCGGGGGTTGCAACAAAGCCTGCAGCGACTGGTGACGACCGCGGTCGACGGCTTGGGCAGCGTGCGCACGCTCGCCGACATTGGGGTGAAAACGGCGCGCGACGGCAGCTTGTCGCTCGACAAGAACGTGCTCAAGACGGCTGTCGCCCGCGAGCCATCGGCGTTGAATGGTCTGTTCTCTCAGGCCGCCACTGGCATGGGCGACGTGGCCAGTCAAATGGTCGATCGCTTCACCAATTCGACCGATGGCACGTTGGTGTTGCGGCAACGCGGCCTCAACGGGGCCGTCGATCGTCTCGATGATGATCAAGTGCGGGCCCAGGCACGCATCGACGCCTTTCGAGATCGCATCGTGAAGCAGTTCACCGCGATGGAAAAGGTGGTGGGCAGCCTCAATTCGATCAGCAACTTTCTGTCGCAGAACCTCTCTTCAAACAAACAGAGCAATTCATGATCGCCGCGAGCCGGTACAGCCAGACCCAGCGCGAGACCGCTTCGAAAGAGCGGTTAATGGTGCTGCTTTTCGAACGCGCACTGCGCGACATTCGCGAAGGCACCGCCGCCATCGAGGCGCGCCGGTCGCTCGACGCGGCCCAGGCGCTGACGCACGCGTCTGACATCGTGACCGAGCTGCACGCCACGCTTGATCGCAACCAGTCGCCCGAGCTGTGCGACTACCTCTCTGACGTGTACCGCTTCGTGATGCTGCGGCTCACCCAAGCTTCGCTCAAGCTCGACGCCACGCTGGCGCGAGAAGCTGAGCGCGCCTTCGTGCCCGTGGTCGAAGCCTTTCAAACGGCTGTCAGCCAAGCCGCGGCGGGTGCTCCGCGATGACCGCGGCCTTCGGCATTGAACAACTGCGGGCGCTCTTGGGGCAGGTCAAACAACAGCTCGAGGCGAAAGACGCGGTGGCCGCGGCCGAGACCGCCGACCAAGCGGTGGCCCTGTGTGCGCATTCGGCCGATAATCAGGCTCGGCTCGAAGCCCAAGTGGCCCATGAATTGCTCGAGCTGCACCGCGGCTGTCTCGAAGCGGCTTTGCAACTGCAGGCGCAGCTCAAAGGCTCGGTGACGCAAACCGGGCTCTCGCGCCGCGCCATGGGTGCGTACGGCCAAGAAACCGCGCAGGCCCCTTTCGAAAGTGAAGGCCCATGATCAAGCCAGGTGTGTCGCTGTGCATGATTGTGCGTGACGAGGCGGCGCTGCTGCCCACGTGCTTGGAGCGCGCCGCCGGCGTGTGGGACCAGCTGTGTGTCGTCGACACCGGCTCGCAAGACGCCACGCCCGACATCGCCCGCGCAGCAGGAGGAACGGTGCTCGAATGTCTGTGGAGCGGCGACTTCGCGGCAGCGCGCAACGTGTCACTCGCCGCCGCGCAGCACGAGTGGGTGTTGGTGCTCGACGCCGACGAGCTGACCAGCCCCGAGCTGGTGCAAGAGATCAGAGCCGTGGTGAAAGAGCCCTCGGTCGGCGCGGCCACGGTGGTGATGCACAATGCGCTGCCACACGGTCATCGCCGCCAATCGCGCTTGTTGCGGCTGTTTCGCAACCACCCGTCGATTCGTTACGAGCACCGCATTCATGAAGACGCGACGGCAAAAGTCGCCGCGCGCCTGGCAGCAACGGGGCAAAAGCTCGTTCATTTCAAAGGGGGCATTGAGCATTTGGGTTACGTGCGCGAGCGGGCCCAAGCGCGCGACAAGAAGACCCGAGACGTGGGGTTACTCGAGGCGCAGCTCGCTGCCGTGCCCGACGACTTTTACAGCCACTACAAGCTGCTCGAGCAAGCGCGCTTCTGGGAAGACACTGGCTTGGCCAAGCGGGCGGCAAGCCGGGCGCTGGCTGCGTTAGAACGGCAAGGGCACAAAGCGGTTCGCGGTGCGCATTACGGGGGCGCGCTGCTGACATGGGTCGCCCACGCGCTGTACCGAAGCCAACCCACCCAGGCGCTGCGGTTCATGGAGCAATGGTGGTCTCCCTGTGGCCACCAAGTGGCCATGTTGTTGTACCGGGGCGAATTGCGCGAGCTGAAAGGCGAAGCGGCGCTGGCCCAGGCCGACTACGAGAGCTGCCTTGCCCAAGCGGGTCAGGTGGCAGACCTGCAGCTGGCGACGGTGCGGCCGTTGTTGGGTTTGGCGCGGCTGGCGCTGGGAGCTGCCCATTTCGAGCTGGCGAAGGCCCGCACTGACGAGGCCCTAAGCTGGAACGCGCGTGACCCCGAGGCACTCTTGGCGCGGGTGGTGGTGGCGCGAATGACCGGCGGCGAAGACGCGGTGGTGCGTTTCGCCCAAAGCCACACCGAGCAACATGGGGCGTGCGTCGAGCTTGACGAAGCGCTCGGTGAAGAGGCCATGCTGGCCGGCCACATGCTGCAGGCCGCGCAGGCTTTTGCCCGTGCCGCGGGAAACCCTCCCCAGGGCCCAGCCGCGGTGCAGTTGTCGAAGGCGCTGTTGGCCCTCGGCGACGTGGGCACTGCGCGTGCGTTGGCGGTGAGCCTGCAAGCCGAATTTCCCGAAGCGTCGTTGGGGGTGTTGGTGTGCGATCTGCTCCAAGGCCAAGACAGCGAGCTCGAAGTGGCGTTGTCTGCCGAAGCCGCCGACGCGGCAATGCGTGCCTGGGTCGATGTGCTCAAGCTCAAGCGCAGCGAGCGGTTGCTTGGCCGGTTTCAAGAAATGGTGCCGGCGATTGAAAGCGTCTTTCCCTGGCTGCCCGCGTACGTCGGGGTGGGCGCGTTGCAAGGAGCGTGACTGCCATGGGCGGCGAAATGGCGAGTGAAGAAACGAAAGCGCTGCTCCTCAAGCTCTTGGGTGGCTCGATTTCAGCCCGGGCGTCTGACTTGCATTTGCGGGCCGGTTCTCCGCCCTTCATTCGCATCGATGGTCAGCTGGCGCGCACGTCGGCGCCCGCGTTGACGGCTCAGACGATTGAAGAGGTCATCGCTCTCACGTCGGGCCGGCGCCCCACGCAGGCAGGGGCCATGAGTTGGGAATATTCGTTCGAGCAGGCCGGGGTGGCGCGTTACCGTGGCCATGCGTTTCGCGACAACGGAGGCTGGGCGCTCTCGTTGCGCCTGGTGCCCCCTCAAATTCCGACTTTTCAGGAGCTCCGGTTGCCTCCGGTGGTGAAGTCGCTGTCGGAGCACGGGCCCGGCTTGGTGTTGATCACCGGGCCCACCGGCAGCGGCAAGTCGACCACCGCGGCGGCGATGTTGCGTTACGCCGCCGCGGCGCAAGCGCTCAATGTGATTACCGTCGAAGACCCCATTGAGTACAGCCTGACCGACGTGGCCTCGTGTATTTCGCAGCGTGAAGTGGGGCGCGATACGCCGAGCTATGCCGATGCGCTGCAAGCGGCAATGCGTGAAGACCCCGACTTGCTCTTCGTGGGCGAAATTCGCGACGCGGCCAGCTTAGAAGTGGTGCTGCAAGCAGCTGAAACCGGGCACGCGGTGATCAGCACCTTTCACACCGGCTCGGCGTTGAAGACAGTGCAGCGCATCTTGGCGATGCTGCCCAATGACGATCAGGCGGGTATGCGCTCGCGCCTCGCCGACGCGCTGCGGGGTATCGTCTGCCAACGCTTGTTGCCACGCAAAGGCAGCCGCGGCCGGGTGGTGTGCTGCGAGGTGCTGGTGAACAACTATGCGATCAAAGAGTGCATCAGAGACCCGGTGAAGTTGGCCACCATTCCCGCGGTGCTCGAGCGCTCGGGCGATCAACAAATGCATACGTTCGACAAACACCTGGTGGCGTTGGTGCGCGAGAACCTGATCACCGCCGAGGTGGCATATACCTACGCCAACGCGCCGAGCGACCTGCGGCGGTTGCTCAATCTGCAAGGCGTAGGCACGTAGCTGCGAAAGCAGCCGCGTGCTCTTTGCAGGGCCGTGCTGCGCGCTACTCCTGATCAGTCGCTTCAGCCAGCTGCAGCACCAAAATCGCGCCCACGGTCATGCCGCGCTCGTCGATGATCGGCGCCGCGCATTCATTCACCAACAGCAAAGGCGCATTCGGCAGAGCCAGCGGAGCCTTGGTGCGGCGCACCGTCGCGCGTCTTTGCAGCGCTTGGGCGACTGTCTCGGGCAACGCAGCTGGAGCGCTGGGCCTGGCGGGGTAAATTTCGCTCAAGGGGTGATCAATCGTCTCGGCGCTGGTTCGCCCGAGCAGTGACTCGGCGGCGTCGTTCAAAAACCTCACCGTGCCCCGCGTGTCGGTGGCAATCACGCCTTCGCCGACACACTTGAGCACCGCCGACAGCCAGCGCTCGCGATCTCGCAGCTGGTGCTCGACACGGTGACGGTAGAGCGCCATTTCAATCACCACGTGCACATCGCGCTTTTGAAAGGGCTTGATGATGTAGCCATATGGCTGTGTTTTCTGCGCGTGCTCCAATGTCGCGGCGTCTGCATAGGCGGTGAGGTAAACGATCGGCACGTCAATGCGCTCGCGCAAGGCTTGCCCGGTTTCAATGCCGTCAGACCCGTCGGCGAGCCGCATGGCAACCAGCACCAAATCGGGCCGGCTGCTCAACTCCGCCTTCAACGCCGCTTCGGCGGTAGAGACCACCGCGCTGACCCCGTAACCCAAGGCCACCAAATGTTCTTGCAAGTCTTGAGCGGCGATGCTCTCGCCTTCGACCACCAAAATATTGGCCCATGTCATGCCGAGGCCTCCCGTCCCACCGTCAACCGGCGCTACTTTTCACCGAAGTCGCCCAGGCGGGCAAGTGACCGCTCAATTGCTGGTTTTTGACAAAGGGCTACTTGACGGCACCCGGGTGCATTTGGCATCTGAAGGCCGCCTTTCGCAGTGGGCGAAGGTGAAGAGACTTCGGGGCCCTCTCTTCGAGAGGGATGCCGGGGAAAAATGTCGTAGCACGCGGTACTCCATTTCATTTTTTCAATAAGGAAATCAATGACCACCACCACCCAAGCCACTCTCGACGCCAAGCCCCGCACCGCTGCGGGCAAAGGCATTTCGCGCCAGTTGCGCACCCAAGGTCTGATTCCCGCCGTCGTTTACGGCCGGCACGTGAAGGCCCCGTTGCACATCTCCATCGACCCTTCGGCGATGAAGAAGGCGATCGCCACTCCCAAGAAGCTGAACACGTTGATCGGCCTCAAGCTGGGCGCCGAGTCGCGCATGGTGTTGCTGAAAGAATACCAACAGCACCCGGTGACGCGCGAGCTGCTGCACGCTGACTTCATCGAAGTGGCCGAAAACGAGACCGTGAAGGTGAATGTTCCCATCGTGCTGGTGGGCAAGGCTGCCGGCGTCGCCGAAGGCGGCATCTTGTCGCAGCAACGCCGTGAAATCGAAGTGTGGGCGCTGCCGGCCGCGATTCCCGAGAAGATCGAAGCCGACGTGACGGCGCTCAAGGTCGCGCAGGCGCTGCACATCAACGACATCAAGCTGCCCGCGGGCGTGACGGTGAAGTCGCACGTCAATTACACCCTCGCGGTCGTGGCGATTCCCGAGAAGGAAGAAGTGGTGGCAGTGGCGGCGGCTCCGGTGGCGGGCGCGGCGGGTGCTGCTCCTGCGGCGGGTGCGGCTCCGGCAGCGGGCGATGCCAAGGCCGGCGACGCGAAGGCGGGCGATGCCAAGGCCGGCGCAGCGGCTCCGGCGAAGGCGGCCGACAAGAAGAAGTAACCGGCTTTTCGCAGCTGAAGTTTCAACAAGGGCTCCGTTTCGGCGGGGCCCTTTGTTTTAGGCTATACGACGCGCTGTGAAGGTTATCTGCGGGCTCGGCAACCCCGGCCGTGAATACGAGCGGCACCGCCACAACATCGGCTTTCAAGTCATCGACACCTTGGCGTCGCGGTGGCACGCGAGCGCTTGGCAGTCGAAGTTCGACGCTGAATGTGTCACCGCCTCAGTGGGCGACGAAAAAGTGCTCCTCCTCAAACCCCAAGGCTACATGAACCTCTCGGGCCAATCGCTGGGGCCCGCCGCGCGCTTTTACAAAGTGTCTGCCGACGACGTGCTGGTGATTCATGACGAGCTCGACTTGCCGTTCATGAAGCTGCAGTTGAAAAAGGGCGGAGGCAGCGGCGGTCACAACGGCCTGCGCAGCATCGCCGAGAGCTGGGGCGAAGAAAGCTACGGCCGCTTGCGCGTTGGCATCGACAAGCCGCCGGGCCCGAATGCGAAAGAGCGCGTGGTCGGTCACGTGCTGGCTCCGTTTTCAAGCGAAGAAGAAAAGGCGCTGCAAGAGGGCATTACGCGGGCGGCTGACATTGCCGAGGGCTGGGCGAAGTGGGGCATGGCCGCGGCGATGAACCGCTTCAACAGAAAGCAATGAGGCTTCGTTCCTCGGTCACTGGGTCATTCCGTGTACCCGCGCGGGTACCCAAACTGACCCACTGTCACGAAGTCGCCGCTTGACCGCGAACCCGAAGCAGCCAGCCCGAGCAAAGAATCAACACGGCGACCCGCCGCGCACCTGACCCCGCTCATCGTATTGGCACTTCACAAGACGCCGACTCACGCTCCACGACGCAGAGTGCCTCACCCCACGCTGCGCTGTATTTACGCGCATTGTTTGTTAAGGGTCTCCCCCGTCACTGGAGGCAACAACATGGCGCGCGGCATGAAGAACCTGCACCTCGACGACGACAAGCTGACCGGTATCAGCCGGGCCCCTCTGCCGGCATCTGCCAAGCAATACGTGCTGAGCCCGCGTTTTCCCGACATGCGAGTGCCGGTGCGGGTGGTGACCTTGTCGCCCACGCACCATGCTGGCGGCAAAGAAGAAGCGAACGCCCCTATCGCGCTCTACGACACCTCAGGCCCTTACACCGACCCGTCAGCCAGCATCGACCTGCGCAAGGGCCTGGCGCCGGTGCGCGAAGGTTGGCTTCAAGCACGCGGCGACGTGGAGCAGCTGCCTGACATCTCGTCGCACTACGGCAAGTCGCGCCTGGCTGATCGCCGCCTCGACAACCTGCGCTTCAAACACCACGCCCGCCCGTACCGCGCCAAAGCCGGCCGCAGCGTGACGCAAATGGCTTACGCCAAGCGCGGCATCATTACTCCCGAGATGGAATATGTGGCGCTGCGCGAGAACCAGAAGCTCGAAGCCGCCTACGCCGGCCAGCACCCCGGTGAGTCTTTTGGCGCGGCGATACCCAAGGCGATTACCGCTGAATTCGTGCGCGACGAAGTGGCCCGTGGCCGGGCAATTATTCCCGCCAATGTGAACCACCTCGAGCTCGAGCCGATGATCATCGGGCGCAACTTTCTGGTGAAAATCAACGCCAATTTGGGCAACTCCGCAGTGACTTCATCGATCGAAGAAGAGGTCGAAAAAATGGTGTGGGCCACTCGCTGGGGCGCCGACACCGTGATGGACCTGTCGACCGGCGCGAACATTCACGAAACCCGCGAGTGGGTTTTGCGCAACAGCCCAGTGCCGGTGGGCACGGTGCCGGTCTACCAAGCGCTCGAGAAGGTGGGCGGCAAGGCCGAAGATCTCACCTGGGAGCTCTTTCGCGACACACTCGTCGAACAAGCCGAGCAGGGGGTCGACTACTTCACGCTCCATGTCGGGGTGCTGCTCCGTTACATACCGCTCACTGCCAAACGGCTCACCGGCATTGTCTCGCGCGGCGGGTCAATCATGGCGCGCTGGTGCCTCGCGCATCACCAAGAAAATTTTCTCTACACGCACTTCGAAGAGATCTGCGAAATCATGAAGGCGTACGACGTCAGTTTCAGCTTGGGTGACGGCCTGCGCCCCGGTTCCATTCGCGACGCCAACGACGAAGCGCAGTTCGCCGAGCTCACCACCTTGGGTGAATTGACCCAAGTGGCGTGGAAACACGACGTGCAGACGATGATCGAAGGCCCGGGCCACGTGCCGATGCAGCTCATCAAAGAGAACATGATCAAGCAGCTGGCGATCTGCGCCGAGGCGCCGTTCTACACGTTGGGGCCACTCACCACTGACATTGCGCCGGGGTACGATCACTTCACCAGTGGCATTGGCGCGGCGATGATCGGTTGGTTCGGCACCGCGATGCTCTGCTACGTGACGCCGAAAGAGCACCTGGGCCTGCCCAACCGCGACGACGTGAAAGAGGGTGTGATTACCTACAAAATAGCGGCCCATGCCGCCGACCTCGCCAAGGGCCACCCAGGAGCCCAGGCGAGAGACAACGCGCTTTCCAAGGCCCGTTTCGAGTTTCGCTGGGAAGATCAGTTCAACCTCTCGTTAGACCCTGAACGGGCCCGCGCGTTTCATGACCAAACGCTGCCCGCCGAAGGCGCGAAGGTGGCGCACTTCTGCTCGATGTGCGGCCCTCACTTTTGCTCGATGAAAATCACCGAAGACATTCGCGCCATGGCTGAAGGCGGCATGAAGCAGAAGTCTGAAGAATTCGTGAACCAAGGCAGTGAAATTTATTCGGCCCCGGTTCCCCCCTCTTCAGCGACTGACGGCGTGCGTTGAGCTTCGAATGAAGGCGCCGTAACGCTTTCGAGCCCGAAGGCGTTCGTCAGCAGGCGCTGCAAGGTCTGCGCGGGCAGCAATTCATTCACCTGCAGCCCTGCTACCAACACTTCGCGAAAGAGAGGAGGCGCGTCGACGTCAACGGTCAGCGCCGACTGCCCGCTGGGCAACGAGAGCAGCCCCAGCCCCTTCACCTGCTCGAAGGCGCCTACCCAGGTGCGGGGCATGCCGGTCAGCGGCGTAGAAAAATCGAGTCGCAACGTCTTCTTTTCGAAGTCGAGCACGAAGGCGCGGCGGCGGTGGGCGTAACGGTCCATCAAAATGGCGAAGGTAAAAAAGGCCACCGCCATCAACGTGAGGCCCATGGCCCAGGGAGTCGACGCGCCCAAGGTGACTGAGGCGAGCGCAGCCACCATGCCGGTGCTGCCCAGCGACCAGAACGAAATGTCGCGCACCAGGTGCAGTGGCGGTTTGCGCGTTTCGCCAATCAGCAAAGGGCTGTCGAGCCGAAGGGCGACGTCACCCAAACGCGACGGCATGCGTTGACCTGCGAGCGACTGGGCGAAGGGCCGCGCATCGCTCGAGGTCTCGCCGCTCATGCGAAAGCGAAGTTTACTTCGTCTCGGGGCTCTGGGGGGCAGGCGCCGGTACTGCGGGAGCCGGCTTTTTAATCGGCATCAGGTCACCCACCACGTTGAAGGCCAAGGCCAAGTAGGGCAGCGCCAAGCTCTGTTCGGCGCCGGTGCGGTAGCGGTGTTTCATCCACCAGTTGATCGCCAGCGCGATAGTGGGCTGATTGAAGGCGCTGCCGTCTTCGTCCCACAGGCGGTAGGTGATGAAGGGGCCCATGCGGTGCGTTGAATTGTCTTTCGCGGCCACGCCTGCCGCTTGGTTTTCGGGGCCGTACATCGGCACGCCCATGGTGTAGCGAAGACCTGCCGCCAAACCCCACGACGTGCGGTAGAGCAGATCGAGATCGTTGGTGAAGGTGAAACGGCCATTGGGCATTAACAAGTCATAGAACTGATCGTAAATGACGGTGTCGCCGTCGCGCAGCGCGAACTTGGGCTGAATCATGCGGGCTCCACTGCGCAGCACAATCGGGCCCACTTGCAGTTGCAGGTTGGCGCCGATGGTCAGGTTGGTGCCAAAGCCGGCAAATTTGGCGCCCATCTCACCGCGCTCGCGAATCGTTTGATCAGAGAACTCGGCATTCTGGTTGGGAAAAGACTGCAGCAGGTTGAAAGTGCCGAAGTATTTTTGCACGTCGTACGTCGCCCACACACTGAACACCGTGAGCGGTTGAATTTCGATGTATGGGCCGCCGCGCACGAAAGCAGGGCTCGCACCCGCCGCCACGCCAATGGCGACGAAGTTGTCGCGCAACGCCACTGACTTGCTCTCGAAGAGCCGCAGCCGGTACGAGAACCGCCCGTCGTACAACAGCCCCAGTGGGTTCACCCGAAGCGCGAAAGTGTTGCGGTGCACGAAACGGTGCTGTGGCGGCCCCATGTCTGACAACATTTGCGCTGAAACAGGCGCAGCGGCGAATACAGCCACGATTGCGATGAGACGACGGTTCATGTCGAAAGATCCCTCTGTGTGGAAAAGGCGTCGCATGTAGCCGCTCTCGTCGTTCCGAAGCAAGCGGGAGCAGATCGCTCACCTCACCCCATGCATCGCTTTCGCTAAAGGCCTGTAACCATGGCGCGACAATTGCGAAACAAGTGCTCCAGGTTTTGCGGCTGCTGCTGGGTGGGCACACTTGCTTACATGCCGTAAACAAGCAGAAAAAAGTTGGGCGGACCTCTCGCGTGCTGTTTCGAAAGCCAGCTAAATTGCGGCACCGTCAGTGCGCTTTCGTTGGCCTGACGCCGCACCGGTACGCTTGGGGCTGTACCGAAAGGACATTCATTGAAGTCACAAACCTTTTCAGCCGCGATGGTTGTTTTGACGCTTGGCACCGGTTGCATGGGTGTCGCGCAGGGCGATTTTCCTGACGGCGCGGGTGGTTTCGACTCAGGTGCGGGCGGTGGCGACACGGGCACCGGAGGCGGCTCGATGCAACCGTTCGACGCCGGTGCCGACGCAGGCCCGTCTGATGCTGGCGTGCACCCCCGTGATGCGTCGGGCCCTTGGCTCATCGGCTACTACGTTGGCTACCAGCATGACATGTACCCGCCCGCTGAAGTTGACTACGGCTCGCTCACCCATGTGACCATGGGCCGCGTTCGCCCCACAGTGAGTGGCGGTTTGACCACTGACTTCGATGTGGGGCCGCTGGGGCCCACCATTGCCAAAGACGTCTCGAAGCGTGCCCGAGAAGCCGGCGCGGTACCGTTGCTCATGGTGGGAGGAGCCGGTGAGCTTGCGGGCTGGCGCGGCGCCGCTTCTGCCAACAACCGCGCGGCGTTCGTCGCCAAGCTGCTCCAAGCGCTCGACGACTACGGTTACCAAGGGCTTGACCTCGACTGGGAGCCGATTGAATCGCAAGACGAAGCGCCGTTGCTCGCGCTGGTTGAGGCGCTGAAAACCGCGCGGCCCGGCATCGTGCTCACGGTGCCGGTGCTGTGGTTGAACGCGAATTCTGCCAGCGTGCCCCGCTTCTTCGCGCAACTGGCGCAGCAGGTCGACCGGTTGAACATTATGTCTTACGGCATGGCTGACGGTTGGTCGGGCTGGTTGTCATGGCATTCGTCAGCGCTCAAAGGTGAAGGGCCCACCACGCCGACCTCGGTTTCCTCGACGCTCAATGCGTTTTTGAAGCTCGGTATTTCCAAGAAAAAAATGGGCATTGGCATCGGTTACTACGGCTCGTGCTGGGGTAACCCGGTCACCGGGCCCCGTCAGACGCCCAACGGCGGCGCGATCAAAGCGGGCGACAACAAAATGACTTTCGCCGCGATTATGGACGCGTACTTCGAGGCGTCGGCGTTGCGCTTCGACGACGTGGCTGAAGCGTCGTACTTGAGCTTCAGCGCGCCCAAGGGCCCCGAGGGGTGCACCTTCATTTCATTCGAAGATGAGCGCTCGGTGGCGGTGAAAGGCCAGTACGTGCTCGACAACCAGCTGGGAGGCGAAATCATTTGGACCATCAACGAAGGCTATTGGCCCAAAGCGCCCAACGGTGACGTGAACCGGTTGCTCCGCGCCACCTACCGTGCGCTTTACCCGCAGTAGTTTTCAGCGCTGCGCCTATCTGCTGGTGACCTTCGGTTTCCAACCCAGCTCGCGGCGCGACGGCCCCACTTCGTGTTGAACCGGTGCCACCGTGCGCAGGTAACGAAAAATGCTGCGCACGTCGTCTTCAGTCATTTCGCGGTAGTTACCCCACGGCATGCGGCTGCCTTCGTAGGCAGGTCCAGTGCGAAAGCGGTTGACGAAGACGTCTTCGGTCCACGCGGTGATGTGCCCCGTCGTCGGGTCGGGCGTGAGGTTCGGTGTCACCAATTCCATCGAGGCGTCGGTGGGGTCGGGGTCAGCGTTTGCTTCGCCTGAGAAAGCCGCGCCTGAAGGGGCAAAGCCCCGAAGCGGGTCAGCCGGAGTGTGGCAACCCGCGCACATCGCCGGGCCATTGGCCAGGTACTCGCCGCGCTCCACACTGATTCCTCCCGCGGGCACGTCGACAGGCGGTGTCTTGTCGGCCGGGTTCATTCGGGTGGCGATGAATTTGCCAATCAAGGTCGGTTGGTCTGCGGGCTGCGCTTTTTTCACCGGTTTTTGCGCGCGCAGGTACGAAACGACGGCGGTGAGGTCTGCATCGCTCATGGGCCCTACGCACAAGCTCATGAACGCCAGAAGCTTGCCGTCGCGGCCCACGCCATTGCGAATTGCGCGTGCCAGTTGTCCGTCGCTCATTTGGCCAATGCCGGTCTCTTCGTCGGGCGTAATGTTGGCCGACACGAAATGACCAAACCCCGGGAGGTTCCATTCGTGCCCGCCCACCAAGTCAGGCCGCGCTCCGGTTGCGCGGTGCTTGGCGTCAGCATTCGACAAGTGGCAGGCAGAGCAGTGCGACACGGCGTGCACCACATACTCTCCGCGGCGAATGACTTCGTAGTCTTGGCTGGCCTTGATGTTCGGCTCAGGCAAGGCGGCATGGCTGCGCTGTGAGGCGGCTTCGACGTAGCCGTAGAGTCCGATGATGCACACCAAGAGTGCGCCCACCCCGTAACCTACGATCTTCAAAATTTTCATGTCGAACTTCGGTTGGCAGCGCGCGCCGTCAAGCTTTCGCTTCTTGCCGTGGCGCGACGGCCACCGCCAAGGCCACGCCGAACAACAGCAGTACTGCCGCGAGAAAAAATGGAGCCCCGGGCATGTCTTCGATGAAGGTCGAAAAGACAATGCTGAACAGGCCGGGCCCAATCATGCCGGTAATGCCCACCATGCTGCTAATTGCCCCTTGCAGCTGCCCTTGTTCAGAAGGGCCCATTTGGCTTGTGAGCAAGCCCTGCGCCGACGGGCCGGTCAGGCCCCACAGCGCCATCACCGGTATTCCCGCCATGAACCAGCTGCCCGTGGGCGCCAGGCCGTACACCGCGAAGCCAATGGCTCCACAAGTCAGCCCTACCCAGAGCGCACGCCGTTGGCCCAGCTTCTTCACCAGCGGGCCCACCAGGGCTCCTTGTACGATGGCTGAGCAGACACCTACCGAGGCCAACGTGAGGCCGACGGCCATTTCGTCCCACCCGTAGCGGTAGCCAGCGTAGAGCACGAAGACGGCGGGCAGCACTTGGTGCGCCAGGTGGTACAGAAACATCACTCCCGCCAGGCCGAGCAGGCCTTCGCGTGACCGCAGCAGGTGCAACGAGCCAATCGGGTTGGCGCGCCTCCACGAATAGGGTTGGCGTTTGTCAGCCGGGAGCGACTCGGGGAGCACGAACAGCCCGTACATTGCATTCGTCAAGCTCAAGCCCGCCGCCACCCAGAAGGGCAAGTGAATGCTGACTTTGCCGAGCAGCCCTCCAGCCGCGGGGCCGAGCACGAAGCCCATGCCGAAAGCGACCCCAATCATGCCGAACGCCGAGGCGCGCTTTTCGGGCGAGGTGACGTCGGCGATGTACGCGCTGGCGGTAGAAATGCTGGCGGCGGTGACGCCCGAAATCAGCCGGCCCACGAAGAGCCAGGCGATGTTGGGTGCGAGCGCCATCAAAATGTAGTCGAGACCGAGGCCGAAATTTGAAAGCAGCACCACGGGGCGGCGACCAAAGCGGTCAGAGAGGGCGCCTTGAACGGGTGAAAAAATGAACTGCATCAGCGCCCAGGCGGTGCCGAACACGCCAGTGACTTGCACCGCGGCGACGGTGTTCCCTCCGTAGAAGCTCAAAATCAGCTTCGGCAACACGGGGATAATCATTCCCAGCGCCAAGATGTCGAGCATCACGGTAATGAGAATGAAAACCAGCGCGGCGCGACGAGGGCTCGAAGAAAAAGTGCTCATGAAAACCGCACCGCGCCTAACACAACGCATCTAAGAGGGCGATCGCGTCGACCGATTATTTTTTTGTCGCCTTACCGGTTCACCACGTTGCCGTCAGGAGCGTCTTTCACCTCGAACCGCATCTCGTCACTCGTCGCCCGCAGCTCGGGCGCGTACATCGCTTCAGAGCGTGCAGGCAGGGCCGAAAACGTGCCAGGCACTTCAGCGCGCAGCTCATATGAAAGCTTCGTCACCCCAACGGGAATTTGCTGCAGAAACATGGCCACGCGATCAGTCCGCAGCTCGGCGTGCGCGCAGGCGTAATTGCACACCTGCGGGCCGCTCTTGGTTTGTACGGCTTCTAACCCGGCGGGCTTCAAGTCTTCGAGCATCACGAATTCGACGGCCTTGTTTGCTTTTATCTCTAAGTCCACCCGCACCCGCTCGCCCGATTCGAGCGGCATGCCGTACTCGGTGGGAGCCGCGCCGGGCTGCGTACTGGGTTTGCCGAGCAGCGTGTACTTGCGCGTCACCAGCAAATCGCCGCCCACGCCCTTGATGAAATCGTTCTGGTTGAAAACGTCGAACAGTGCCGCGTAGTAGCCGGTGCCTAGGCCGTCGCGCCGCACTTCCACCACGTTTTTACCGCTGCGAAACGCGCTGTCGTCGAGCACCACCGGCCCCGTCAAGTCGAGCCCACCCTTGCTGTAAGCCACGCGCTTCACTTCGCGCCCATTCACTCTCACTACAAAACTGCCCGAGCGCGTCGACGCTTCTTCTTTTCGCGCCAAGTCAGACAGCGCATAAACCGCAAACGCCGTATCTCGCGTGTTGCGCCATTGGCCGCCGTTGCGCCGCAATACCAAGAAGTCGGTCAGCGGCTTTATGTTGGGCGAATTCACGTCGTAACGGAGCATGGCCATTAGGGTATAGGCAGTGGCCTCGATCGCCGCCGAGGTGCTCCACGCGTTATTCGCGTCGCCCACCGCGGCATCATTGCGCGCTGATGCTTTCTTCACCACGTCGTCTAGGTTCTCGACCGCAATGCGTGCCCGCTTGTCTTTCGACGAGAGCAATGCCAGGGCCACCAAAGCCCGGCCCCGTGGCGAAAGCTTGGTGCGCTGCTCGAAGGCGAAGTCGAGGGCGCTCTTGGGCACCGTGCCGGTTGAAGCCAGCGCGTACGTCATGAAGGCTTGGGTTTCGGGCTGGTTGCGTGCCGTGCCCAAGCTGTTCACCAAAAATGAACGGCCGCGTTCGAGCACGCCTTTGTCTACCGGCAGGCCCGTTTCTAAGCCCAGCCCCAGGCCATAGACGACGTACGCGCTCATCCACAAGTTGGTCGGGTCGGTCTGCCACCAGCCCCAGCCGCCGTCAGAGTGTTGAAAGCCATAAAGGCGCTGCAACCCGGCGCCGATCATGTCATCGAGCTTGTCGGGCACGCGCGAAGCGGGCAGGCGCAAGTCGTTCACCGCACGCCGGGCAATCGCTGCGGGCACAAAGCGCGACAGCGTTTGCTCCACGCAACCATAGGGGTACTGCGCGAGATACGGCAGGGCGTCGAACATCACCGAAATGAGCGACGGCGACAGCGTCAGCTCGAAACGGGTGGCGCGGGGGTTGCGCTTTTCAGGCAGCTCGAGCTCGAGGCTGAAGTTGTCGCTCAGCCGACCAGCGAAAGACTGCCGCTGCGCCGAGCCGTGAATGATTGAAGGCAGCTTCCATTCCATTGCGTCAGCACTGCCGCCGCCACGCACCGTTGCCCGCACCACGGGCTCGCCAATGTCTACTACGTGAAAACGCACATCGAAGCGCGCTTCTTTGCCCGCCTCGACTTTGAGCGTCTTGTTCGCTGGCCCGAGCGCTTTTAAGCCCGGCGCGCTGATCGCGACTTCTACGTCAGAATTTTTGTTGAGCCGGCTGGTGACGATCGCCGACAGCGTCACTTCGTCGCGCTCGGTAAAGAATCGGGGCGCTTGCAAGCGCACCATCAACGGCTTCTCGGTGCGCACGGTGGCGCTGCCCACGCCGAGCTGCGGCCCGTTGGTAATGACGTAAGCGGTGGCTTTCCAAGAGGTGAGCGAGTCTTTCAGCTTCACCTTTTGCGAAAGGGCTCCCTTGCCGCTCAGCGATGGAAACCAGCCCGATGAGCTGCCAAAGTCGCTGCGCACCGCGATCGAAGCGGCGCGCGCTTCGTTTGCGTCGTCGGCTTCGTCACGGCTGCGCTCCTTGGCCAAGGAGCCCAGGGTGCTCTTGGCTTTCTTGGCCGGTGCCGCTTCTGAATCGGCCGCCACCATTGGGCTGGCCGCTGAATTTGCCATCGCCCGTTCTTGCTTCGATTCTTCGCGCCGGTTGCCTTTGTCGGTGCCCGGTTGATTCTCCGCGTGTGGCAGTGGCCTGCGGTAGCTGCGCTCGTTCATTGTCGAGCTGGTCTGCACCCGCAAGTCGCGCTGCTTGCGGCCGAAGAAGCTCAAGAAGTCTTTCTTCTCGGGCTCCATGGCGTAGAGCGCTTCGTCGACAACAGTCACCGCCACGTCGAGCTCGGTGCTGCGCGGCAGGCTTGGGGCTTCGACAGTGAGGGGTATGGAGCTGCCCGGCTCGGTGCTCGCTCTGGGCCACGCCAACTTCACTGGTACTTCGACTTCACTGCCTTTGACGCGAATATCGACACTCTGCTGGTACAGAGAAGCCTGCTCGAAGCGGTACACCTGCAGCCACGCGTTGGGTGCCATGGCGCCAGTGAGAGGAACTTCGAGAAAGCGACCGCGGCCGTTCATTTCGACCGCTTTCACGAAAGTGACGTGCTCGTTTTCAATGCTCACCAGCGCATGCCCGCCGGCGCTTGGGCTCACCACCAACGCGCGAATGCTGTCGCCCACTTTGAGCGGCGCTTTGTCGACGAAGACTTGAAAGCCGTAGCCTTCGGGCAGCATCGGCTTGGCGTCTTGGGTGAGCCAAATGTCAGACTGTGCAAGCACCGGTGCGTCGTCTTTTTCAGAGCCGCGCACCTCGATGCGCGCTGGCCCCAGCGCATCGGCATCGAGCTTCACTACACCCCGGCCGTTCAACAACGTCACTTTCTGCGCGGCAATGGCTGACATGCCGTCTTTGTTCACCCGCACAAGCCGCAGGTGCAGTGGGGGAGATTCGGGCTTGCCGTTGGCGTCTTCAGCGCTCAGCGTGACTTCAACCCGCTCGCCCGGTTTGTAGAGAAAACGATCGGCACGCAAATCGACGAAGAACGGGGTCGATGAGACTTTCACTGAACCCGTGCCGCTCACTTCTCGGCGCGAGGCGTCGGTGACGAAGACTTGAAGGGCATATTCCAAGCCTTGCACGGCGGGAGCGAGGTTTTGCGTCAACGCCGGTACTTCGACTTCAGCGGTGCCGTCGGCGCCTGTCTTGAAGGTGAGGGTGTGGGTGGCGAATTGCGGTTGGTACCGGTAGCTGCCGTCACCCTCGTAGTGTCCGCGCCGTTTGCCATAGAAAAACGGGTACGGCGAGCCCGTTTCTTCTTCCACCGGTTGATCAGGCCAAGGGCCGAAACGGTGGGTCCATTGCTTCACCTGCACCAGCGCGCGGCCTGAAGCATTGGCGACGGGCCCTCCAAAGAAAAACGAGGCGCTGACTTTGAATTTCAGCTTTTCACCCATCGCCGGTTTTCCGACCGGAGCGATGCTTACGGTGTATTCGGGTGGCTTGTATTCTTCGACGCGGAACGCGGGCGAAAATTGCTGCAACGACAAGCTGTTCGACTGCACATACATCGAATAACTGCCGAGCTGGGCATTGGCGGGCAGGGTGAGGTTGAAGGTGGCGGTGCCGAGTGAGTTGGTGGTGAGTGCGGGCCTGGCGATTTCTTTTCCACTCGGGTCGCGCACATAAAGTGTGAAGGGCGACTGTGGTACTGGCACCGAGGGGCCGTCTTCGCGCGAACGCACGTACACTTTGAAGCCCACCGTTTCGCCCGGCTTGTAAAGCGGGCGGTCGGTCTGCACATACGCCAAGTGCTCGCGCTGCTCGCTCGACCAGCTGCCAATGTAGCCGGTGGCATAGCTGTAGCTTCCCCCGCCTTCGGCCCAGGCTTTGAGCGCGTACGCGTTCTTTCCAGTGAGGTCGAACCGCGCCACGCCAGTGGCGTCAGCCTTCGCGGTGAGGCGCTCGTACGGCTTGTTGTCGTGAGAGCGTACGTAAAGCACCACGTTGGCGTTGCCGAGTGCCTTGCCCGTCATGGCGTCAGCGGTGAAGGTAATGGCTTGATCGCGCTCGGCTTTGAGCACGGTGGCGTGTGGCGTCACCAAGGCCATGCCGTTACCGATCAGCCCGTTGGTGGCGTAGCTGAGCAGCCAAACGCCGGCGCCGGGCACGTCGAGTTCGAACTGCGTGCTTCCAGGAGCATGTTTGGCGCTGACTTTTAGCTCGGTGGTCCACTGCTTTTCGGTACGTGTTGCGGTCTTGGCCAGGGCCTCATCGGTGTTGTTGATGGCGCCATCAGGGTCCATCGCCATGGGGTTGACCTGGCGCAGCGTCCACTGCACAGAATCAATGTTGCGGTACGAAAACGAGACCTGCGGCTTGGTGCCGGGCAGCTCGATGTACGAAATGTTCATGGCGGCGGCGGGCTGACGAATGTTTTGCGCCTGCGATTGGGCCGAGTTGCGCACGCTGCTGGTGGTCGCTGAAAAGCGCTTCACCACTTCGTCGTAGGTGGCGAGCGCTTCGACGAACTTCTGCCGATTTTCATAGGCCTGGCCCAGTGTGTACAGGGCGTCGTCGGCCAGTTCAGAGCCTCCGTTGCCGAGTTCTCGCAGCTCGCGCTCACCTTCGTTGAACGTTTTTTCGTTGCCCAGTTTCGAACGGCCGCGCCACAACCGTGCGCGGGCCTTGTCAGCAGGGCGATCGCTCACGTCCAACACTTGTTCGACGAGGGTAGAGATTTTTTGAGTGTCGTATGCATTGCGCTCAATCTCGGTGAAGGCCGCGCGCACAAACAGGGCACGTGCCTCCTTGCCAATGCGCGAATCGCCAGCGGCTTGTTTAAGCAGTGGTAGCGCCTTGCTGAACGCGTCGCCGTAGCCTTGTTCACCCAAGGCGAAGAGGGCGTACGCACGGGCGAAGTCTTTTTCACCTTGGTTGGCCAAGGTCTGAAGCTTTGAAGCGAATTCGCCACTGCGGCCGGCTCGAATGCACGAGCGGGCTTGTTTGGCTTCAGCCTCGCGCCTGAGTGGTGAGCCGGGGTTGGTTTTCAAGAAAGCGATGAAAGCGTCACAAGCGCGAGTATGTGACTCTTCGGTCGCGTAATTGTTGGCAGCGTCGAACGACGCGTCAGACTGAGCGAAGGTGGCGGTGGTACTCAGGCACGCGGCCACGGTCAGCGAGCGCAGCATGGAGCTTTTCCTTGAAGTGAATGGGCGTGAAAAGCGCATTCAGTCTCAAACGGCCGACCGACGCCATAGATCTCTGTGAGAGAGGGCCCTCAGCGGGAAATTTGCGTCAACAGCTGATGCAAGTCCGGCTTCAAGGGAGGCCACTCGCTGAACTCCTTGGCCTCTTGGCTGGGTGTTGGTCGAACGACGGTGCCATGCGCTAGGTTAAGCACAGTAATTACAATGACTTAAAATTAAGGGCATTCGGAAAAATAATGCTTGCAGGCGCTTAAGGGTGGGTGCGAACACACGTCTGAGCGTCTGAGCGTCTGAGCGTCTGAGCGTCTGAGCGTCTGAGCGTCTGAGCGTCTGAGCGTCTGCGCGTGTGAGGGTCTGAGCGTCTGAGGGTCTGAGCG
>JAIBBR010000022.1 GCA_019694575.1 Myxococcaceae bacterium | reverse complement strand
CGTCAAGCACTTGGTCACCGCGATGAACGGTGACGTGCGGGTAGAAAGCACGGTTGGCCACGGCACGACTTTTTTCGTCGTGCTGCCGAGAGCTGCGCCGTAGTCAGCACCGGCCTTCTTGGAGGTTGAGCGACAACGATTGCCGCACTCTTTGTGCAATGGCACAAACGAAAGCATGTCTTTGCGACCATCGGTTTCTTCTTTTTTCCCCGTGGGCGTTCGTCTGTTTTTGTGCTTCATCGCGATGAGCAATTGCTACAGCTGCTTCGCTTACCCCGGTCAAGAGTGTTACTTCAGCCATTTGGGTGATGAATGCGTCGAAGATCTGAAATGCATTCAGTACGACCCATACCCGCTGGAGTCGTCGGGTACCTGCTGGAAAGAGTGCACCACCGATAGAGAATGCCCGAGCGACTGTCGATGCGCCGGGCGCGCCCTTTCTGACGGTGGCAGCGATACCCAGCTCCACTGTCGCAACCGCGTTGGCACTCAAAACAGCTGGTGCTCAAAAGCGACGGCACGCTGACGCGACCGCATCATGTCGGCCGTCAACAAACAACAAGGAACTTTCACATGATCGTTTTGGAACATCTCGCCAAGCAATACGGCGCCTTCACCGCAGTGCGCGACCTCGAGCTCACGGTAAATCGAGGTGAAGTGTTCGGTTTTCTCGGCCCCAACGGCGCGGGCAAGACGACGACCATTCGCATGTTGATGGGAATTCTCGTGCCCAGCCGCGGGCGGGCCCTCATCGACGGGCTCAACTGTCAAAGCGACGGCGCAGCCGTGAAACGCAAAGTCGGCTATTTGCCCGACAACCCGATTTTTTACGACTACCTGCGCGGCCGAGAAGTGTTGGAATTCGTTGGCGAGATGCACGGGCAAACACGCGCCGATGCTCAACGTCGTGCGAACAAATTGATGAATGAGTTCGGTCTGCTCGAAGCCGGTGAAGAATTCGCGGTGAACTATTCGATGGGCATGAAGAAAAAGCTCGGGCTGACATGCGCGCTGATTCACGATCCACCGGTGTTGATTCTCGACGAGCCGACCAATGGGCTCGACCCACGCGCCTCGCGCGAAGTGCAAGACCGCCTTCGCGCCATCGCCACCGAGGGTAAGACAATTTTTCTTTCTACCCATCTGTTGGACATGGCCGAACGACTCTGCACGCGAATCGGCATCATTCACAGAGGAGGGCTGGTCGCCGTCGGTTCGTTGCCCTCACTCAAAGAACAAGTCGTTCCGGGTGGCTCTTTGGAAGAAGTGTTTCTCAAAGTCACTCAGACAGAGGAAGCCGCGTGATGGCTTCGCTGAGCCCCGTTCGCGCCGCACGTTTGTTAGTGCTGCTGCGTTTGAAACGTCTGGGCAATCAATTGGGCTCGGCGTTTCGACGAAAAAAAAACGTCGGGGACATTCGACAAGCCACGCCCGGCAAAGCGAAGTTGGGCTGGGGCATGGGTCTCTTCGTCGGCACCATGATGTTGGTCGCCTACATCAACATCGCGTGGCGGGCCTTGGCGAACTTACAGGCAGGCCTCGGAGCAGAGCTTGTTGGTCATGGAGCAACAGTTCAGGTGGCCCTCGTGCTCTTCGCCGCGTTACTGACGGGGCTGGGCGCGAAGGAGCTTGCCCAGCCCGATTGGGACCTCGAGTGGCTCGTCACCCTGCCGATGCCGCGCACCACACTGATCGGCGTGAGATTCATAGAACGCACGCTCGTCAACCCGACCGGCCTGCTCGCACTTGGCCCGTTCATGACGCTGGTAGCATGGCGCGCTGGGCACGGTTGGCTATCTGTGGTGTTGGGGCTCGCTCTGACTCTGGTGCTGCTCGCAATCGTTGCGGTGGTGCGAACGCTCGTTGATACCGGGTTTCGTTTATTTCTTTCTCCGCCGCAGCTTCGCAACCTTCAAGCGACTATTTCGATCGCTGGTGTGTTGGCGTTGTACGTCGCCATTTCAACTGGTCTCGGTGGCCGCACCTTCACCGTCGACTGGGCAAAGTCGCTACCCGAGTGGGTCATGTGGCTGCCACCAGGCTTGGCGATTCGCTCGGCGATGAGCAACGAGCCTGTCGCCGCTGCGAGGCCTGCCGTGCTTTTGCTCATCGAGGTTGGCTTGGTGGTCGCCGCCGGTTTTCTCGTGCTTTCCCGGCAACTGGCGAACGGCGTCGTCGCGTCGGGAGAACGTGAAAGCGGTGGGCGCATAGAACTGGCGTCACTGCAGCTGTCGTCGCCGGCAACAACCACGACACCATCCAGTCGGTTTCTTTCACCGATTCAGGCACGTGAGCTGCGGTTGTTAGGGCGCGACCGAAACTTTCTGGTCCAAACGTTGCTTCTTCCTGTCGTCATTCTCGGCGCGCAATTTTTCTTCAATGTGCGGGGCGACACTTTGGGTTCGCTGGGCAACCACCCTGCGCATTTAGCGGGCCTCGCTTTTGGTGCCTCAGCTTACGCGCTGCTCTTTTCGGCGTTTCAAACGCTCAACGCCGAAGGAAAAGCACTTTGGATTCTGTACTGTGTTCCCGATTCACTCGAATCGCTCTTACAACAAAAGGCACGCTTTTGGATCGCTGTGTCGCTCGTCTACCCGCTATTGATTTTGGGAGCCGGTATGGCCATGAGCGGTCATTGGTCGGCCGAAACAATTGGTCTCGGCTTTATCGCAATACTCGGCGTACCCATTTACGCGGTGATCGCCACAGCGCTCGGCGTCTTTGGCTGCGACCCATTGGCGCAAGATGTTCAACGCCGCGTGCGCATTAGCTACCTCTATCTGTTCATGTTGCTCAGCTCGCTCTACGGGTACGCGATTTACGCGAGTAGCTTTTGGGAACAGCTTTGCATGATTGTGCTGAGCACCTTGCTGGCCCTGGCACTTTGGCAAAAGGCACGCGACCAACTGCCGTTTTTGCTCGACCCAACGGCGGCGCCTCCTTCGCGCGTCTCGCTGTCTGACGGGTTGATCGCGGCAATGATGTTCTTCGTCTTTCAAAACCTCGCCTTGCTGGTTCAAACCAAGACTGGCGAATCTCTTCCGGGCCGAGCGCTCTTGATCTCCTTCGTCATTGGCGGAGCCGTCACCTTCGGGCTGATGCGGTTGGTGTACTGGCGCACCAACGCCGCTGGAATACCCCGCCTACGAGGCCCTCGGAGCGGCCGCGCTCTTCTGTGGGCTCTTGGCTTCGGCTTCTTGGCGTCACTGGGCGGGCTCGGTTACCTGCACTTCATTCAGCAGATTGATTCATTCAACGAAGCGTTGAGCACCGGCGCGAAGGCGAGCAAAGACTTCGCACCATGGGTTTTCACACTTGCCGTGATCGCAGCACCGATTTTTGAAGAGTTCATTTTTCGGGGCCTGGTATTCGGTGGGCTTCGACGCACCTGGGGACCCTGGGGAGCAACACTGGCGAGCGCCGGCATTTTCGCCGTGGTGCACCCACCCATGAGTGTCATTCCCGTCTTCATGCTTGGTATCTGCGCGGCGTGGGCCTACGAGAAGAGCCGCATGCTGCTCGCGCCCATGCTGGTGCACGCGGTCTACAACGCAGCGGTGGTTGGCGCGCAGTTCCTTTCGTAGAGAATGCTCTTCACCACCTTACGGTCGCTGCGCGCCTTGCTCAGATCATTGTTCGACGCTTAAGGGTGCGCCGCTCACGAAATGTCACACGCTTGTCACTTGGCGATCATCAACGCGCCACAGGCCGATCGCATTTTGCGCGCCGTCTCGTTCCTCCCAGGAAAAGAAGGTGCCCATGCGATTGCCGATTCACCTGTTACTGCCACTGTTGACGTTGCCGCTGCACGCGCTGGGTCAAACGGCTCCCGAAGTAAAAGAAACACCGCCGCCTGCCACCGAAGCGCCGCCCCCCAATGCGCTGCAAGGCATGGAAGAGCGTGTCGGGCTGCTGCAGGGCCAGTTAGAAGCGCTCGAAGCGCAATACGTCGAAACCAAAAACAGCGTGCTTACCTTCTCGAAGCTCAAATTCTCGGGCTACGTGCAGGCGCGCTATGCGTACGCTGAAAATTCAGTGGGAGGCCTCGATGCTTCGGGCAACCCCGCGGTGAAAGATGGCTTCACGATTCGCCGCGGCCGGCTCAAAGCGCAGTACCAGGGCGACTACGCCAGCTTCTTGCTTCAAATCGATGCGACGCCCACGGGCGTGACACTCAAAGATGCCGAAGCCTCGATTCGTGAGCCTTGGTCGGGGTTGGGCATCACCCTCACCGGTGGGCAAACCAAGTGGCCATTCGGTTACGAAATTGTTCAGTCGTCAGGCGACCGTGAGTTTCCCGAGCGCACCCGCGTGGTGCGCGCGTTCGGCCCCGGTGAGCGCGACCGTGGCGTGAAGCTGGCGCTCAAAGCGAAATGGCTGCGCGCGAACATCGGCGTGTTCGACGGTAACGGCACACAAAACACCAAGTACATCGGGGTCGATAACGACACCGAAAAAGACGTGGTGGGGCGCGTGGGCGCCGACTTCAAGTGGCTGGCATTCGGCGTTTCAGGCTGGGCCGGCAAGAGCTACCGGGCCAGCGACTACACGGTGGCGCCCAACACCGTGGGCAAGTTCTTTCCCCGCAACCGCATTGGCTTCGACGCACAGGTGTATCTCGACCTGTTTCCCTTCGGAGGCACGGCGATCAAAGCCGAATTCATTGCCGGCACCACGTACCAAGCCAACGGTGTAGAGCGCTACGGCCAGACGGCGCTCGGCTGGTACGCCCTGCTCGTTCAAAACATCGGCCAGCGCGAGCAGGTGGCCGTTCGCTACGATTTTTTCGACCCTTTCACCGGCACCCCCAACCAGGCCGATGCGCGAAATGACTCACTGCCCGCCTCGAGCAATCAAGTGCACACCGTGGGCGTGATGGTTACCCACTTCTTCGACGACGTGTTCAAGGCCTCAGCGACCTACGAACTGCCGATCGTCGAACCGGGAGGCCCTAAGGCCGTTGCACCACGACAAAACCTTTTCACCGTTCAACTCCAAGCCAAGTTCTAAGGAGATTCTGCTCATGTCATTCATTCGAATTGCCGTGCTCGCGCTGCTCGTTCCTCTCTCGGGTGTTGCCGCGCCCGTCACCGTCAAAGGCTCTGACACGATGGTCATTTTGGTGCAGCGTTGGGCTGAAGACTTCATGAAGAAAAACCCCGGTACGAAAATTCAAGTGACCGGCGGCGGCTCAGGCACCGGCATTTCTGCGCTGCTCAACGGCACCACTGACATCGCCTCTTCCTCCCGCGCCATCAAAGAGGCAGAGCAAGAAAAGCTCCGCGGCCGCTACAACACACCCGGTCATGAAATCGCGGTCGCCAAAGACGGCGTGGCTTTTTACGTGAACGAGAAGAACCCCCTTTCGTCACTCACGATGAACCAGCTGAAACAGATTTACCTGGGCGACATCACCAACTGGAAAGACGTGGGCGGGCCTGACGCGAAAATCATCGTGTACTCGCGCGAGAATTCTTCGGGCACCTACGTCTTCGTCAAAGACCATTTGCTCAACGGCGACGATTTCGCCGCGTCGGCGCAAACGTTGCCCGGCACCGCGGCGGTGGTGAATGCCGTAGCGAAAGAGAAGTTCGGCATCGGCTACGGTGGCGCCGCTTACGGCAAAGGCATTCGCGAGCTCAAGGTGAAGGTGGGCGACGACGAGGTCGCTCCCTCGCTCGAGAATGTAAAGAGCGGCAAGTACCCCCTCGCGCGCGATCTCTATTTTTACTTGCGGGGCAAACCGGCAGACGAAGCCAAGGGTTTTATCGATTTCTGCCTGTCAGAGCCGGGGCAAAAAATCGTCTCTCACGTCGGCTACTTTCCCATTCGGTAGTTGTCACCCACATGTCACATGAACCGTTGGCGGCGTCAGCTACACATTCGAGGTCGATGCCGACCCCCAAAAGCACCTCGCTGCCGCCCGCGCCTTCGCGCTACCGGGCACGCCGTGAAGCCGCCATTCGCGGCATTGTCACCGCCATTGGTTTGTCGGGCATCGCCGCGCTGGTGCTGATCATCGTTTTCGTGGCCAAAGAAGCGGTGCCGCTTTTCACGCACGCGGAGCACCGCGCCGAAGCGAGCCTCGGCAAAATGTTTACCCCGCAAGTGGTGCGTGAAGGCAGGCCCCCGGCTTACGTGTGGCAACCGGTTTCGAAAGTGCCCAAGGTGAGCATGGTTCCACTCGCGTTGGGCACATTGAAAGTCACGCTGGTGGCGATGTTGTTCGCCCTGCCCTTCGGCGTCGCCGCGGCCATTTTCGTGGCCGAGTTCGCCTCTCGTCGAATGAGAGAATTGCTCAAACCCGCGCTCGAGCTGCTCGCGGGCATACCTTCGGTGGTGCTCGGTTTTTTCGCGCTGATGGTGCTCGCCAGTTGGTTGCAAGACACCTTTTCGCTGCCCAGCCGGCTCAACGCGCTCACCGCCGGCGTGGCAATGGCCCTTGCCATCATTCCCGTCATTTTCACCGTCTCTGAAGATGCACTCGCGGCGGTGCCCAAGAGCTACCGCGAAGCATCATTGGCGCTCGGCGCGACGCGGTGGGAGACAACCTGGCGCGTGGTCATGCCCGCGGCAACACCTGGCCTTTTGGCAGCGGGGGTGCTCGGGTTCGGGCGGGCCATCGGTGAGACGATGATCGTCTTGATGGCGTCGGGCAACGCGGCAATCGTCTCGGCCAGTCCACTCGATTCGACGCGTACTTTTTCGGCCACCATCGCCGCTGAAATGGGTGAAGTGGTGTTCGGCAGCCCACACTATTCGGTGCTCTTTTTCATCGGCGTGCAGCTTTTCATTTTCACTTTTTTGCTCAACGCGCTCGCCACGGTCTGGGTGAAGCGTTTGGTTACCGGAGCCGCGGCATGAGCGCCCGTTCACGCCGCTGGCTCGGCCAGACTTTGAGCTTCAGCACTGCGGCCGCGGTGCTCGCGGTTCTGGCGATGCTCGGCACCATCGTCTTCGACATCGTGCGCGGCGGCTGGGCCAAGCTGTCGTGGGAATTTCTCACCCAAGCCCCTGCTGACGGCATGACCCGGGGCGGCATTTTTCCCGCCATCTATGGCACAGCGGTATTGACGCTCTTGATGACCGTCGCGGTGATGCCGGTGGGAGTCATCACCGCGGTCTACCTGCACGAATACGCGCCTCCTTCTTCGCACCTCGCCAAATGGGTGCGGCTCGCAGTGGCCAATCTGGCCGCGGTGCCCTCTATCGTATTCGGGCTCTTCGGCTTGGGCTTCTTCGTGCACTTCGTCGGCGCAGGCATCGACCATGTCAAAGGTGGCGAGCTGACCTGGGGCCAGCCGGGGTTGCTCTGGGCGGCGCTCACGCTCGCGGTGCTCACCATGCCGGTGGTGATTATCTCTACCGAAGAAGCGTTGCGCGCGGTACCCAAAGATCACCGCATGGCCAGCCTGGCGCTGGGCGCGACACAATCGCAAACGGTGTGGCGGGTGGTGCTGCCGGGAGCGCTCCCGGGCATTCTCACCGGGGCGGTGCTCGCCATCTCGCGAGGAGCAGGCGAAGTGGCTCCCATTCTTCTCACCGGCGCGGCTTATTTTCTGCCGGAACTGCCCAAGACACTCTCTTCGCAGTTCATGCACTTGGGCTACCACACGTATGTTTTGGCCACGCAGTCGCCCGACGTCGAGGCCACCCTGCCCACGCTGTACGCCACGGTGCTGGTGCTGCTGATGCTCACCTTCGCCTTAAACTTTTTCGCTGTGTTGATTCGTTCTCGCACCCGCCGTCGCGCCGCCGCCCACACATGATGCAACTCACACCCGCTCCCCTGCCCAACCCACCCAAGCTCAAAGTCGAAGCCAAGGGTCTGTCGGTGCGTTACGGCGACAAGGTTGCCATCAAGTCCGTCTCGATTGGTTTACCTGAGCGGCAAGTCACCGCATTGATTGGCCCTTCAGGTTGCGGCAAGTCGACATTTCTGCGCTCGCTCAACCGCATGAACGATTTGATTCTGGGCGCGAGCTACGAAGGCGAAATTCTTTTCGAAGGTCAAAACGTGCTCGATCGCGCCGTCGATGTCGTCGACCTGCGCCGCCGCGTGGGCATGGTCTTTCAAAAGTCGAACCCTTTTCCGAAAACCATTTACGAGAACGTTGCCTACGGGTTGCGGTTGGCTGACGTGCCTCCCAAGGCCGAGCTCGATGCGCGGGTCGAAAAGAGCCTGCAGCAAGCCGCGCTGTGGGACGAAGTGAAAGATCGCCTCGGCGAATCAGCGCTCGCTCTCTCGGGTGGGCAGCAGCAGCGGCTGTGCATTGCGCGCGCGCTCGCGGTGGAGCCCGAAGTGGTGCTGATGGACGAACCCGCCAGCGCGTTAGACCCCATTGCCACCGCGAAAATCGAAGAGCTGATTCACGAGCTCAAAGCGCTGTACACCATCGCCATCGTCACCCATAACATGCAGCAGGCAGCGCGCGTGTCAGACGTGACGGCGTTTTTCTATATGGGCGAGCTGATTGAAGTGGGCCCCACCGCACACATGTTCACCAACCCGCGCGAGAAGCGCACTGAAGACTACGTCACTGGAAAGTTTGGTTGAGCGATGGCCACGCACACCGACAAAGCATTCGAAAAAGATCTTCACGATTTGCGTGAGCAATTGCTCGCCATGGGCTCGCGCGTCGAAAAATTGATCGCCGACAGCGTGCTCTCACTTTCAGACCGCGACTCCAAATTGGGAGAAGCCGTGCGCAAGGCCGACGCTGAAGTGAACCGGCAAGAAATCGCCATCGACGAATTGTGCCGCCGCATTCTCGCGCTTCGTCAACCGGCCGCCAGCGACCTGCGCCTCATCACCACCGCGCTCAAAATCGTCACCGACTTGGAGCGCATCGGAGACTTGGCCGTCAACATTGCCGGTCGCTCGCTCGATTTGAACCAGGCGCCTCCTCTGCCCAGCGCGCCTGAGCTGAGCCGGCTTGCCGACGCGGCGCAAAACCAAGTCAAACGTGCGCTCGATGCCTTCGTGCACGCAGACGCCACCGCCGCCGAAGCCGTGGTGCAGGGAGACGACCTGCTCGACGCGCTGTACCACACGCTCTTCAATGATTTGCTCGGGCTCATGATGGAGGACTCGAAGAACATTCGCCGCGCCACCAGCTTGATGTTCATCGCCAAGCATTTGGAGCGCATTGGCGATCACGCCATCAACGTCGCCGAAATGGTGATCTACATGGTGAAAGGCACCGACGTGCGCCACCCGCGCAGCCGGGGTAAGCGGCCGAACTAAACACTATCTGCCCGCTTCGAAGCTCAGCCCCCGGCCGAACACTTCGCGAAAGAGCGCCACTTCGTGCGCCGCGTCCCACAGTTCTAAATCGACCGGGCCTTTGGCGCGCAGCCGCACCATCACGCTGCGGCCCTTCAGCGTCGCGCTCACTTTGCGCACCGCCTGGTAGTGCCCGCGGTCGAGTGCGTCGGCCACCCGCAAGAGCGTCGCGCACTTACGCACCAAGCGCAGCTCATTGGCCGGCAAACCCAACAGCGCCTCATGGTTTGCGTCAGGCGAGCTGCGCCGGTGAAAGCGCGCAATCAACCCTGAGAGCCGTTGCTCGCGATCAGCCATGCCCGGCAAGTCAGCGTGCTCAATCACGTACTGCGAGTGCTTGTGGTGCCGTTGGTAATTCACCACATGGCCCACGTCGTGGAGCAGCGCTGCCACTTCGAGAATGGGCCGGGCCGCCGCGGGCAACTGGTGCAGCGACGCCAAGTCGTCGAAGAGCTCGAGCGCGATCTTCGCCACCTGCACGGAGTGCGCTTCGGGAAAACCGAACCGACGGCCGACCTCCATGGCCTCTTCTGCCAAAGTGTGATCGTCGTAATCAGCCTTTTGTTTACGTAAAAGATCGCGCAATAAGCCTTCGCGAAGCCCGCGATCAACCGCGGTGACTGAATCGAGCCGCATGTGTTTCATGAACGACTCGAGAATCACCGCGCCCGCCACGATGATGTCGGCCCGACGAGGGTCAAAGCGCTTGCGGCGCTTTTCCATCTCCATGTCGGCGAGCCGCTCGACCGCGCGCGAAACTTCGCCCACCGTGGCGTGGCCAATGCCCTCTGCACGCGCGAAAGAAACCACCGCGCCAATCGTGCCGCTCGAGCCAATTGCCGACGAGGGCGCCCGCGAAATGCGCCGAGGCAAATTGTCTTCAAAGGCCTCGCGCGCGAAGTTGCGCATCAACTTGAGCTTTGGTTTCGCCACGGGGCCATGTGCCGAAAACATGTCGGTGAGCCGCACCGCCCCTAAGTGAATGCTCCACAACTGCTTGGGTTGTTCACCATAGGCAAAAGACACTTCGGTGGAGCCCCCGCCGACGTCGACGCAGAGCGAGCGGGCCGACGGTGCCTTGCCGTGCAGCACACCCAGGCAAATCAACCGTGCTTCTTCTCGGCCTGAAATGACCTCGAGGTGCAACCCCGCTTCTTTGCGCGCGCGCCGCACAATCTCTTCGCGGTTCTTCGCTTCACGCACCGCGGCCGTGGCCACCGCACGAACCTTGGCGCCATAGCGCTGGCACAGTTCGTTGTAGCGCCGCAGCGTAGAAATCAGTCGGTTGGCGGCCTCTTTGCTAATCGCTCCGGTCTTGAAAACGCCCTCACCGGGCCGCACGGGGTCACGCTCTTGGTGAATCGTCTCGAGGGCCCCATCGGGCAATACGTGCGCGAGCTCCAACCGCACGGCGTTGGTGCCCACGTCGATGGCGGCGAGAATGTCGTCAGGAGGAGGAGAGGTTCGAGAGCGGGCCATGAAGAGCGCTTGAGCTTACCGCGACACCGTTCAATCAATAGGCTCGGCCAACGCTTCGACCGGCACCGGGGCGGTGACGGTCTCTTTCACCTCGCGCCACCAGGCATCGATCGACTGCACGTGAGTAGGCTCAACGCTTTGGCCCAGCCGCGGCATGATCAGCGGCGCATTCGTAGGCGCAAGCTTCACCAAGAGCTCAGCCGGCTCGTCCCACGCATGAATGGCGAGATTGAAGGTGCCCCAGTGCACCGGCAAGAACGCTCCGCCGCCGAGCAGCGCGTGTGCCTGCAGCGCGTTCTCGGGCCCTAAGTGAATGTCGCCCCACGCCGGGTGCCAGGCCCCGACCTCGAGCATGATCAAATCGAACGGGCCGAGCTTCTGCCGAATGTTTTCGTATTCGCGCGTCAACCCGGTATCGCCGCTGAAGAACACCGAATGGCGCGGCCCCCGCATCACCATTGACGACCACGACGTGCGGTTGCGATCGCCGACGCCACGGCCCGAGAAGTGCTGTGACGGCGCCGCGGTGATGGTGAGATCGCCCAGCTGCGCTGATTCCCACCAGTCGAGCTCGATAATTCGCTCGGGCGGAGCACCCCACGCTTCCAAGTGCGCACCCACGCCCAACGAGGTGATGAAGGGCACTCCGAGTGGTACGAGCTTTAAGATGCTCGGGTAGTCGAGGTGATCATAATGATCGTGCGAAACCACCACCGCATCGAGCGGCGGCAACTGCTCAATCGTCACCGGCACCGGGTGAAACCGCTTCGGCCCCGCGAATGAAAGCGGAGACACGCGTTCTCCCCAGACGGGGTCGGTGAGCACGCGTTTGCCGTCAATCTCGAGCAGCACCGTCGAGTGACCCAGCCACGTGGCGCGCAAACCGCTTTGCGCCGGCTGTGCCCACGTCTCGAGCGGGTTTTGCAGTGGGAGCACGCCGGTCGGTACGCGCCGCTGCCCTCCGCACATGTACTCTTTTATCGTGGCGACCCCGGTGCCCTTCTTCAGGCCAGGCCCGACGGGAAGCGTGTTTTGAAAGACGCCATCTTTGAACCGCGTCGACGCTTTGACCCGCTCGAGACGGGCTCCTTGTGCCTTGCTACCGAGGGTCTGCATTTGAAATTCACCTTTCGTGCCCGACAGAAAAAGCAGCGGTGCACATTCTTTAACGTGGCTTTACCCATTCGCGCTCGAGCGCACCCATGTCGGTTGCACCGAAATATTCCATCACCTGCTGTTGGTACTCACGCCGGGTGTAAACGTCGGCCTTGGGAGTCGCAATCGTCTCGGCAATCACCCGCGCCACATCGTCGGCCGACTGCGCACGAGGCAAGGCACGAGAATCGACCCCCCCATGCAAAGCATTGAGCCCGAAACCTGTCGCCACCACACCGGGAGAAACCGTGCTCACGTGAATGTGCGGGTGACTCAACGCCAGCTCCAACCGCAGACTCGCGGTCAGCGCGTTCAAAAAATGTTTCGACGCGCTGTAGGCGGAGCGCACCGCCACGTAGGGCACGCGCCCCAACACCGAAGACACGTTGATCAGGTGCCCTTGCCCGCGCGATTTAAAATGCGGCAACACTGCCTGCATGCCGTACAGCGCCGACTTTACGTTGGCGTCGAGCATCTGCTGCAGATCTTCATCGGTCAGCTCGCTCACCGGCCGGCTGATGCCACGCCCCACGTTATTCACCCACACGTCAATGCGTCGGTGCTGGGCCAACGCCGCCTTGGCCACCGCTTCGACGTTCGCGCGCACCGTCAAATCACCCGCGATGATCAGTGCCCCCAAGCACTCTTTCGCCACTTGGTTGAGCGCCGCTTCACGCCGCGCCGCCAGCACCGGCAACGCCCCCAAACGGCTCACGTGCTTGGCCAACGCCGCGCCGATACCCTCGCTGGCGCCCGTGATCACAATGACTTGGTCTTTCATCGACGTTCCTCAACGTGTAGGTCTCGCGGCACCCGTTTCACACAGGCTCGTGTTCCGCGTCAGCGAAACGTGGCATGAATGACCCGTGAGCGTCACCAAGCTTCTAACATCGCCCTCCTCTAACGTGGACCTGCAAGATCGCAATCTGTTCATCAACCGCGAGCTGTCGTGGTTGGCGTTCAACGAACGGGTCATCGCCGAGGCGCGCAACGCCACCTTGCCACTGCACGAGCGGCTCAAATTTTTGAGCATCAGCGCTGGCAACATCGATGAATTTTTCATGGTGCGCGTGGCCGGTATTCGCCAACAAATTCAGAGCGGCGTGGCAGACCTCTCGCCCGACGGCCTCGCCCCCACCGGCCAACTCGCCGCGATTGCCGAACGGGTGCACGGCATGGTGGCCGAGCAATACCGCGTGTGGCAACGCGAGCTGTTACCCACCCTGACCGCCAACGGTCTGGCAGTGCTCTCTCGCACCGAGCTCTCTACCGAGCAGAAAACCGCCGCCCGCGCGTACTTTCAGCAATCGGTTTTTCCCGCGCTCACGCCTTTGGCGATTGACCCGGGCCACCCTTTCCCCCATTTGCGCAACAAGTCGCTCAACTTGGCGGTGGTGCTGCGCCGCGAAGGCCGCCGCCGCAAGAAAGAAGTGTCAGAGACCTCGCTCGCCGTGGTGCAGGTGCCCAGCGTGCTCTCGCGCCTGGTACCGGTGCCGGTGGGCAACGGCCACGCCTTCTTGCTCTTAGAAGAGCTGATCGCGCTCAACGTGGGCGAGCTTTTTCCCGGGTTCACCGTGCAGCAAACCGCCGCGTTTCGCCTCACCCGCAACTGGGACCTGAACGTCGACGAAGAAGAATCAGAAGACTTGCTTTCTACCATTCAGGCCGAGTTGCGCCGCAGAGATCGCGGCACCGCGGTGCGGCTCGAAGTCGACCAATCAGCCACTGCCACCCTCGAGGCGCTGCTCACCAGCGCGCTCAAGCTCTCACCCCCCGACGTGTATCGCGTGTCGGGCCCGATGCAGCTGCAAGACTTGAACGCGCTCGCCGAGCTCGACCCTCGACCTGAAAACAAAGTCGAGCCACTCACGCCGGTCATTCCCGCCGCGCTGCGTGACGTTGAATCGCTTTTTCCCGTCATCAGCGCCAAAGACATTTTGCTGCATCACCCGTACGAGTCTTTCGACCCCGTGGTGCGCTTTCTCGAAGAAGCGGCCGATGACCCCAACGTGCTGGCGATAAAGCAGACGCTCTACCGCACCAGCGGCGACTCGCCGATCGGCCGCGCGTTGGTGCGGGCTTCAGAAAACGGCAAACAGGTGGCGGTGCTGGTCGAGCTCAAGGCGCGCCTCGACGAGGCCAACAACATCGTCTGGGCCCGCCGAATGGAAGAGAACGGCGTACACGTGGTGTACGGCCTGTTGGGCCTGAAGACACACTGCAAAGTGACGCTGGTGGTGCGACGCGAAGGCCAAGGCATTCGCCGTTACGTGCACTTGGGCACTGGCAATTACAACCCGCACACCGCACGCACCTATACCGACCTGTCGCTTTTCACCGCCCGGCAAGAAATCGCCGACGACGTGACCGCGCTCTTCAATTTGCTCACCGGTTACTCCGTGGCCCCCTCGTGGAAACGCCTGGCCGTGGCACCGATGAACCTGCACCAACGGGTGCTCGAATTGATTGACCGCGAGGCGAATAAAGCCAAGCGCGGCGAACCGGCGCGAATCATCGCCAAGCTCAACTCACTGGTCGACCCGGCCACCATTCGCGCGCTCTACGCGGCCAGCCAACTGGGCGTCGACATCGACTTGATGGTACGCGGTATCTGCTGCTTGAGGCCAGGGGTACCCGGGGTGTCAGAGCGCATTCGGGTGATCAGCGTGGTTGACCGCTTCTTGGAGCATTCGCGCGTCTTCGCTTTCGGCACCGGCAGCCAGACCGACGTTTTTTTGTCGTCAGCCGACTGGATGCCCCGGAATTTTCAGCGGCGCATCGAGGTCTTGTTCCCCGTGGAAGATGTGGCCCTCAAAACCCGGTTGCTCGACGAAGTGCTGGGCATTGGCCTCAAAGACAACGTGAAGGCGCGGCAGCTCATGGTCGACGGCACCTATGCCCCGGTGCCCCTGCAGCTCGATGGGCAGACGGTGCGCAGCCAGGCCGTGCTGCTCGACTTGGCGCGGCGCGGCGTCAGCGCCAAGCCCAACGAAGGGCCGGTGTTGCGACACGTCGCGGCACCAAGCCCCGAAAAACCGGGGGATACAAACCTCTAATCGAGCCTTTTGAGCAATCTGCCGTGCCTACGGTGGGCTTTCTGTCGTAAGGGGCGTTATATTCTGTACCTGTCTTAGGAGCTTCGAAGGTGAAAATGGGAACGCAAGAACTAATCATCGTATTTGCCATCATCTTCTTGCTCTTCGGAGCCTCGCGGCTGCCGCAATTGGGCTCGAGCCTGGGTTCGGCAATTCGCAACTTCAAGAAGGGTTTCGCTGGCGCAGACGACGCGAACGAAACCAAGAAAAACCCTGACGCGATGGCGGCCAAGAGCAGCACAGGCGCGGCAGAGGCTTCTTCTGACAAGGTCGGCGCGAAAGACGCTTAAAGCCTTCACCGCGCTTTAGGGCCCGCCACAAAATAAACGCTCCATATCAGCGCCGATCCATCCCGGCTGTCCGCGTTGCACTCCCTGCGACTTACCACTGGTAAGTCTCGGTCGCGCGCCTCGCCATCCGGGCGCCTCGGCGCAGATCTCGGACCGTTTATTTTGTGGCGGGCCCTTAAGGCAAGAGAGCGCTACTTCAATTCTTCTTCGATTTGCTCTTTGACTGGCTTGGCCCAGGTCTTCACCCGTTTGCACTCGGGAGGATCATACGCACAGTCGCCAGCCAACACTTTGTCAACCAGCACTTTCGCTTCTTGGGCCTTGCCGTCTTTGAGCAACGACTGCGCTTTGTACAGCTGCGCGCGCAGGTGCTCGGGGTTGCGCTTCAACACCGCGTCGAATTCAACATACGACTTGGCGAGGTCGCGTTTCGGCCAAGGCAGCTCCCAATAGTACCGGCCTTTGGCGTTGCGGCCTCCGGTGCGATCAAACCCTTCGTCAGCCTTGATGGCGGCGTCGAGGTTGTCGACGAACTTGCTTTCTAACCCTTCGGAGAGCGCCTTTAAAATGCCGACCGCCTGTGAGTACGCGCCGATGCTCAGCGCCATGTAATAGTGCCCCTCCATTGCGCCGGGCTTGGCCTTCAAGGCGCGCTCTGCGTAGATCCACCCCTCTTTACCGAGTTGGCGCTTGAGCTTTTCTTCCACCGCGCCGTCAGCCACCCACCAACGCTGCCGCGCCGCGCGCCACAGCAAAGCGTAGTCATTGGGCGCCGCCTTCAAGCTCTCGCTGATCACCTTGTCGGCTTCTTTGAGCGCCGCTGCGTCATCGCGCTGGGTAAAGAGCGCGTCGAGCTTGGCGGCCGCGTCGCCCGCGCTGGGAGTGGCTGCTGCAGGAGCCGGCATGCCAGCGTCAGGCGTTTGAGCCAAAGCCCACGAGGAGCCAAATGAGGCACACACCACCAGGGTTCGAATGAGCATGGTTGCTCATTACCACGCGGCAGGTGGTGGCCTCATTCAAATGCACGCATTACGCAGCGCGTGAAGAATGGGGGTCTTCGCTGTCTTGATTGAAGGCCTCGAGATAGCGGGCAAGAAAATCTTTGGTCTTCAATTCAACCTGGCGCACCCGCTCACGCGAGACACCCCAGCGCGCGCCGAGCTCTTCGAGCGTACGCGGTTTGTCTTGGGTGAGCCGCTCTTGAAGAATGTCCCAACCCAAATCACCAATGCGCTTCTTCACTTTGGTGAGCGCTTGCGCCACCGCGGCGTCTTGCTCACTGCGCAAGTACGACAGCTCTTGGCCTTGGCCGGTGTCTTCTAAGCTGTCGACATAGGTCGATTCAGACTCGTCGTCGATCGGCGTATCGAGTGAAAAGTCGACCATCGCCCCGCGCTCACCTTGACCGCCGCGCACTTGGCTGCGGTTGTCTTTCAAGTAGCGGGTGATGTACGCGCGAATCCACCACACGGCATAGGTGGCGAACCGAACGTTCTTCTTCGAGTCAAAGTGCTCAATGGCTTTCATCAGGCCGACGTTGCCTTCTTGAATCAAGTCATCGAGGCGAGCGCCACGGCTCGCAAAACGGCGGGCAATCGCCACCACGAATGGCAAATTGGCCTTCGCCAGACGCGTTCGGGCTTCGTTGTCGCCTTTACGGGCGCGCTTCGAGAGCGCGTATTCTTCTTCACGGGTGAGTTGTGTCGTACGAGCCAGGCCCTTCAAGTACGGGGCCAGCCCTTCAGCTTCTGCTCGAATGGGGAATGCCATGGGCCTACCTCCTTGCCCATACAGATGCGTGCGGCGGGCCAGCGTTTCGCGCTGTCGCTAAGCGTTCATCTTTCTTCATAATGGCCGGCGCCAAGTCGCTATCAATGCGGTTTTGCTGGAATATTTTGTCGCACTGGCGAACCCGCCGTGGCTTTTGGCTACGGTCAGCGACACTGCCCAGATGGCTAGGCAGCATTCATTGTGAAGGGAAAATCTTGCCCGGGTTCATCACGCCAGCGGGGTCGAAAAGCGCTTTGAGCGAACGTTGCAGGTTGAGCACGCCTTCTCCTTGCTCCAGCGCCATGAATTCGCGTTTGGCGTAACCCACGCCGTGCTCACCGGTGATGGTGCCGCCCAAGTCCACGGTGAGCCGCATCATTCGCGCCAGCGCTTGATCAACCTTCGGCCGCTCGTAGAGACCATCGAACAAAATGTTGGCGTGCAGGTTGCCGTCTCCGGCGTGGCCATAGGTCGCGACGGTCAGTGACAGCTCCTGACCCATCGCCTTGAAAGCTTCAATCGCCTGGGGAATGCGCGAGCGAGGCACCACCACGTCTTCTGAAATCTTGAACGGCTTCATTTGCCGCAAGCACGTCGACACCATGCGCCGCGCGGCCCACAGCTTTTCGCGCTGCGATTCGTCTTGCGCCATCAGCGTTTCAATCGCTCCGTGCGCGTTGCACACTTCTGACGCTTCGTTGAGTTCGACCCACAGCCCTTCTTCGACGTTGCCGTCGACTTCGATGATCAGCGCCGCGCCAGTGCCAACGGGAAAATTGAAGCCGCGCCCATCGACCGCCTTGACCGAGACGTCGTCGAGCAACTCCAACACGCGGGGCAGCACACCGCGCGCCAACACCGCCGACACCGCCCGCGCCGCCGAAAGCACGTCGCGAAAAATCACCAGCGCGGTGAGCACTTTTTTCGGCTTGGGAATCAGCTGCAGGGTGATCTGCGTGGCCACGCCCAGCGTACCTTCAGAACCGACGAAGAGCGCCGCCAAGTCGTAACCCGCCACGCCTTTGATGGTGCGCTTGCCGACGCGAATCAGCTCTCCGCTGGGTAACACCCAGTCCATACCGAGCACGTAGTCGCGGGTGACGCCGTACTTGAGTGCCCGAGGGCCTCCCGCGTTCTCAGCGATGTTGCCGCCGATGCTGCAGAATTCCCACGAGTTGGGGTCAGGGGGGTAAAACAAGCCCACCGCTTCGACCGCGCGCATCACCTCGCCGGTAATGACTCCGGGCTCGACGTCGATGGTCAAGTCTTCAGGGTGCAGCGCGACGATGCGATTGAGCCGCTCGAGCGAGAGAGCGATTCCTCCATGCAACGGGAGCGACCCACCGCTCTTGCCACTGCGCGCCGCCACTGGGGTCACCGGCACACCATGCTGCTGACACGCGCGAAACACCGCCTGCACATCGGCCGCGCAGGTGGCAAACACCACCAAGTCAGAGGGGAAATTACCCATGTCTGACTCGTCGTGGCCGTACGTTTCGCGGCTGCTCTCGTCGTCTTTCACGCAACCTACGGGCAACAAGGCGACGAGCTCCGCTTTGAGCGCCGCGACCTTGCTGGCCTCGACCCGCTTCATTTCTTCAGCGCGCCCAACGCGTGCCTGCCGATGCGCACCCACAGCTCGCGGCGCAGGGCTCCGTCTTTTTTGAGCATGCCTTCGTACGCTTCAGCATGTGTCCACGCGTCGTGTTGCCGCGCGCCACGCACCCGCAAGCACGCTTGCTTCGCTTCGAGAATGCACGCCGCGCCACGGCTGCCCAAATGCGATGAGAGCTCACGCGCCACGTTGTTGGCCAAGTCTTCTTGCAACACCATGCGGTGGGCGAACATTTCGAGCAGCGCTGACAGTCGGCCAAAGCCAACCACTTTTTTGCCCGGCAAATACGCCAGGTGCGCCACGCCCGAATACGGCAGTAAGTGATGAGGGCAGATTGAAGTGAATTCCAAACCCGTCACCACCACCAACTCTCGGCTCGCCTTGCGCGACGAAGGAAACGTGCCTTCTAAAATCGTGGCCGCATCTTTCTGGTAACCGTCGACGAAGTCGTTCAGCCACGCTTGGGTGACTCGGCGCGGAGTGTCACGCAAATTGGGATCATCGACATCGACACCGGTGGCAGCGAGAAAATCGCTCACGGCCTTTTCCATCGCTCGCGCGTCAGGGCGGCGGGCGTTCAGTCTTGCCGGTAGGTGACGCAGTACTCGGGCGTTTCCCACAGCTGTAGCTCCTTCAGTCCTTCGACTTGCGGCTGCAGGCGTTCCCACATCCACACCACCAGGTTTTCGGCGGTGGGGTTGTCCATGAAGTCATTCAGGTTCACATGATCGCACTGAACCAGCACTGATTCCCACACTCTTCGCTTCACTTCGTCGAAATCGCGAATCATGCCGTCTTTGGGCGAAGGCTTGCCGGCGAGTGTCACGCGCAGCTGGTAGTTGTGACCATGCAACCGCTTGCACGGGCCGTCGTAGTACGGCAACCGGTGGGCGGAGCTGAAATGAAAGTCGACTGAAAGCAACATCTCCATAGGCGAGCGGCGTTTATCAGCGCGGGCAGGCCGTTGTCACCTGCGAGGGGGCGGCCTGTTTCAGCCCCTGACCAGAACCTTTTTCCTCGAGCGGTTCCTTTAACGGTATCAACCAGCGCAGGCACACGGCCTGTCGCGCAAGGAGGCGTAACCGTGGGTGAATTTTTTCATGCGGGCGGCCCCCCGATGATTCCGACGCTGCTGTTCGGGTTTCTGATGGTGGCAGCGGCGGTGCTCTACATGCTGCGGCCGCAGGGCAAGTACGCGGCGGTGGTGGTGGGTCTGGGAGCAACCACGCTGAGCATGGGCACCTTGGGCTTTTGCCTCGGCCTGATGATGACCTTTCGCTACCTGTCGAAAGTGCCCGCGGCTGATCAGCTCACTGTCGCCGGCTTGGGCTTCGAAGAATCGCTGCACAACGTGGTGTTGGCGTTGATGTTGGTAGTGCTCGCTTCGCTCTTCGCGTCTATCGGTGCTTTTCGCGCCAGCCGCGCGGCGGCCATGGTGGCTTCAGCGCCATGATTTCTGACGAAGCCCTCTGCGAGCGCTGGCTCGCTGGAGACTTGAAAGCGTTCGACGCGCTGTACGAGCGCTATTCGCGGCCACTCTTCGGGTTCATTCGCAAGGAGCTCGGCGCGACGCACGAAGCTGAAGACGTGCTGCACGAAGCGTTCATGGCGGTGCTCAAAGATGGCCGAAGGAGACGCGACACGAGCAGCTTTCGCGCATGGCTCTTTCAAGTTGCCCGGCACCTGTGTCTCAACCGTGAACGCACGCGGCATCGCGCATCGCACGCGGCGGAAGTGACTGCACGGGTGCCGGAAGAGAACGTGGCGGCCCCGACCGATGCGTTGGAGCAGAAACAGTCGCTGCACGCATTGGGCGCCGCGGTGAGCAAGTTGCCCAAAGATCTCTCCGCGCTCTTTACGCTGCGCTCGCAAGGCATGTCGTACGAAGAGATGGCGCAGGTGCTCGAACTACCCGTCGGCACGGTGAAATCTCGCATGCATCACATGTTGAACCTCTTGCGCGCGGAGGTGCGCCCATGACGTGTGAAACCATTGAACTAACGCTGGTTGATTTTCAGCTCGCCGCCGTCGACGAAGAAACACGTGCTCGCATCGAAGCGCACTTGCTGGAATGCCCCCAGTGCCTGAAGAGCTACCTCGCGCTGAAGCGCAACTTGGAGACCGCGGAGAGTGAGCCCGCGCCCTCGCCTGCTTCGCGCGCCCGACTGCGTGCGGCGGTGGCTGAATATCTGCACCCCGCGCCCAAGCCATGGGGTTGGTGGGAGCGACCTTTGGCGTTCGGGTTTGCCACCGCGGCGTTGGTGGTGGCGTTGCTGATCACCCAATCAATCGCCTCAGGTCCAGGAGCCGCACCACGTACGTTGGCCGGGGCTCAGCACCGCACCTTCAGTCCTTAGGGCAAAAGGACAAAAGTCTGACACCTTCCTTCACTTCACCGCGGCCGAAACCGCCTTGAACTCAGCGGTGCCGGCTTTTTCAAGCATGTCGAAGAGCGCGGCTTCGACGGTGGTGAGCGAAGCACCGGCCTCGCGGCACAAGCTGAACCCCACTTCGCGATCAAGCACGTTGCGTGAAAGCACGGCGTCAGAGAGCAAAAACGGCTGCAGCCCCGCATCTTTTAAATCACGCACGGTTTGAAAGACACAGACGTGCGTTTCCATACCGGCGATGAGCACCTGGGTGCGGTCACCCAATTGCGAGAGCACCTCAGGCAACGCGGCGGAAAAGCGCACCTTCTCGACCGGAGCGAATGACGTCGCCGCAGCCTTCACCGGAGGCACCGTGGGGCCAAGCCCCTTGGGGTACTGCTCGGTGATAATTACCGGCACGCCGAGCGCCTGCGCTCCCGTCATTGCCGCCACGGTGCGTTTCAACATGCGCGCCAGAGACATCGGGTCCATCGCCGCGCACAAACGTTCTTGCACGTCGACCACCAGTAAAACCGTCGACTGCGCGAAAAGCCGCTGCGCGCTCATACCGCGTACCCCATCGCTCCTGCCTTCACCGGAGCCTCGGGGTCTAACATCACATTCACACAAGCCACCGTGTTCGACGCCACCGCGCGCTCCAGTGCCGGCCGAATTTGCGAAGGCTCCGTCACCAGCTCGCCCCAACCTCCCATTGCCTTCACAATCTCGTCGTAGCGCGTGGGCTTGAGCAGCGTGCCGGGCGATTTGTCTTCACCGAACATGCCCACCTGCGGAATGCGAATTTGCCCCCACGCCGCGTCGTTGCCTACCACGCACACCATCGGCAGCTTGAAGCGAAGCGCGGTTTCGAAGTCCATACCGTTTAGACCGAACGAGCCGTCGCCTTGAATGACCCAAACCGTGCATTCGGGGTGCAGCGCTTTGGCTGCCAACGCGAACGGAGCGCCCACACCGAGACACCCCAGCGGGCCGGGGTCTAACCAGCGGCCTGGCTGCTTCAGCTCAATGACTTTCGCGGCCATCGCCACCCAATTGCCACCATCGCAAACGAAGAGGGGATCACCCGATTGGTTCGCGACGTCTGACAGTTCTTTCGCCAACCGATAGTGGTGAATCGGTTTGTCATCATTGAACCAGGCCGCGATACCGGCAGAACGTTTCTTCTCAGCAGCTCGCAGCCCTTCCAAATACGCGCTGCGTTCACCCTTCGCGGCGCCGGCGGCGAACGCTTCGAGCGCCGAAAACGAATCGCCAATGATGCCCACGTCGACCACGCGGTTGCGGCCAATCTCAACCGGATCAATATCGATCTGCACGATCTTCGACTCAGGGCTGAACGTCGGCTCAGAGCCGTAATTGAGGCGAAAATCGAACGGCGTACCGATGACAAAAACCAAATCTGCGTTAGTGAGCGCTTCTTTGCGCGTGTGCTGAAAAAAGCACGGGTGGCCCGGTGGCAGACAACCGCGGCCCGCTCCATTCAAAAACACCGGCACCTGTGCCTTCTCGGCGAAGAGCTGCAGCACTTCCCACGCTTGGTCCCAATAGACCGAAGAGCCCGCGATGATCGCCGGGCGCTGAGCGGTCTCAAGCAACTGCAACGCTTCGTCGACCTTGTTCGGGTCAGGAGGTTGGCGCGCATTGGTGCGGTAATGCGTCGGCAACTTCAGCGAGCTCTCGTCAACGTTGTTGCAGAGCACGTCCCACGCCAGCTCCAAGAACACCGGGCCGGGGCGGCCCGAGAGCGCGACGCGAAATGCCTTCGCCATATAAGCCGGCACCAATTCAGGCGTGGGCACGCGATCGCTCCACTTCGCTATGCGATGAAACAAGTCGACCTGCTCGATTTCTTGCAAGCTGCCGCGGCTCTGGTTGAACGTAGGAGCGGCGCCTCCGAGCAGAATCATGGGAGAGTTCGCCTGGTACGCGTTGGCCACGCCGGTGAGCGCATCGGTGACTCCGGGGCCCGCGGTCACCACCGCCACGCCCACCCCGCGGGTGATGCGCGCGTACGCGTCGGCCGCGTGCGCCGCCGCCTGCTCGTGCCGCGTATCGACGACTTGAATGCCCTCTTCGACGCAACCTGCGTAAATCGGCGCAATATGCAGCCCCGAGAGCGTAAAAATATGCTTCACGCCCTCGGCCTTGAGCATCTTCGCTACCAACTGCCCGCCTGAAAGCATTGCCATGGGGTGCTCCTTTTACGCGCCTGCAGCGTTCAGCCGCTTGACCGCCGCTTCGACGAACATCAGCCGATCATTCCCGACGAACATTTCTTCACCCACGAAGATTGTCGGCAACCCATAGCCGCCTCGCTTCACCAGCTCCTCGGTGTTGTCGCGCAGGCGTTGTTTCACCGGCTCGGTCGCCGCCTCGGCCAGTACCGCCGCGGCATCGACGCCCTCTGCAGACAACATTTCTGCCAACAGCGCAGGCGAATTGCCGTTGTCTCCGGTGGTCCACAACCGCGCAAAGAGCTTGCGCGCGAACGAGGCGGTCTTGCCTTGCGCCTCTAAGGCAAGTGCCACGCGGTTGGCGGCGGTGAGTGTGCCCGGCCACCCTTCGGGAAAAATCAGGGGAGGAATGCCGTAATGTTTCGACCAATCGCCAAGGTCTTTAATGTTGTGAATCGCCTTCGCGGGGGTCTCAATCGGCGCCTGGGTGCCGGCGGCCTTGAAGACACCCGGCAAATGCACGGGGCGCCAACGCACGTGAGCGCCATTGCGCACAGCGAGCGCGTCAATCTGAGTACTCGCCAGGTACGTGTACGGGCTCATGAAGTCGAAAAAGAACTCAAGGGTGACCGGCATAATTTGAAGCGGCCTTAATTCACCCGGGCTGCGAGGTAAACGATTGACGGCGAGCGTTTGCGCCACTATCGCCAACCAGCGATGAGTCTTGAATTCGACGCGCTTTTCGAAGCACTGCGCCATGACGCGCGCCACTTCGGCCCTGAATTGGCCCACACTGCGTACCAACGCGGGCTCGCTGTCACCGCGAAAACCGACGGCGCGACCACGCCCATTCCCGTCACCGCGACACCGGTGATCATCTCTGCCGCCCAGCTGCACGAGCGTCTGCGTTTATCGGCGCTGATTTCGAGCGCAGGCCTGAAAATGTCGCGCGCGGTTCTGGCCGGCGCGGCGAAGGAGCTGATTCTCGGCGCGCTTTCACCGCTCGAACGCACGCTGGCCGAGACCACTTTCGCGCGGCTCACCACGCTCGTCACCACCCGCGTCGACTTCTTCGTCGGCAAGCAAGTGCGCGCACTCGAGATCAACGCCACCATTCCCGCGATGCAGGCGTATTCAGACATCGCGGCGAATACGTTCATTGAAGTTGCCGGGCGCTTCTGGGGCTTGGCGGCGCAGGTGATTTCTGGGCTTCAAGCGAAGAACGGCTCCAACGCGTTGGCGCTCTATCGCGCGTTGTTGTCTGGGTACGCACAGGTGCGGCCAGGCAAATCTCCCGAGCGCATTGCCCTGCTCAGCCGCCGCAAAGACGCGCAGGCCACCGAGCAGCAAGCGCTGTGCGAGCGCTTTCGCGAATGGGGCGCCGAAGCCGACGTGGTGCACCCTGATCAGCTGAGCGGTAACGACGGCGTGTACGCGAACGGCAAGAAGTACGACTTGGTGTACCGCCACCTTTTCGTGCGCCGGCTAGAAGAGCCCGACATGCAAGGCGCTGACTACGTGCGCGCTCTGCTTGCAGAACCCAATGGCACACGCGCGGTGATTTTGAATCTGCCCGCGTCGCAAGTGGAGGTGAAGGCCGCGTTCGCGTTGCTGTCGCAAGCGCTCGAAGAGGGCGACTTGGCCGAAGCGGCTTCTTTAAGCCAAGCCGAGCTGGCGGCGATTGACGAAGCCGTGCCGTGGACGCGCCCTTTTCGGGGCGAAGCGCTGCTGCACAAGGTGAAGACCGACCCCGACCGCTATGTGCTCAAGCGCTCGTGGGACTACGGAGGCCGCACCGTCTTCGTCGGCCGCACTCGAAACGAGCCGTCATTCACCGAGCGCGTGAAGGGCGCGTACGGCACTGAACTGCCTTGGGAACAGGTGTGCGAGCGCGCAGAAGCTGACCGCGTCGGTGGCGGCTTCGTGGTGCAGGAATTGGTAGAGACGGCTCCCGAAAAACACCTGCTCTGCACCGGCAACGCGCAAATCGAAGCCGAGCTGTATGTTGATTTTTCGGCGTACGCATCGGTGGGCCTTTCCACGCAGCCCCATTGGGGTGGTGTGTGCCGCGGCTCACGTTCACACATCGTCAACATCGTCGGCGGTGGCGGAGTCATTCCGCTGATTACCGAAGACATCGCGCGCTCACTGCTCAACGCGTATCGAGCGAAGGTGCCGTAGCACCATGAGATATCGAAGGAATCTGTCGAAAACAGCGACACGATGGACCAGCGTGTTTCCCCAAGGGGGATGGACAGCGCCACATCATGCGTTACATAAGTAACTGTTCGTTTTCATTCGAGGAGAACACACATGGCCTTCGGCTCACCCCAATCGACCTATCGCATTACCTCGTCACCCGACGTCACCATCAGCGGCGCGCAAACGGGCTTCATGTCGCGCGTTTACGCGTGGATGACGGCGGGCCTGGCGCTCACCGGCGTTACTTCGCTGGCCGTGGCATCGAACCCAGTTTGGATGCACTCGGTGATGGCGGTTCGCACTCCGCTGCTCGTCGGCAGCTTTCTCTTGGTGCTGGCGTTTTCGTTTCTCGCGCACAAGGTCAACGCAGCCGTCGCGGCGATGATGTTTCTTGGCTACGCGTTCACAATGGGACTTTTGTTCTCGTTCCTCTCGGTCGTCTACGCACCCACCGCAATCTTCTCGGCGCTCGCCATCACCGGCGGCACCTTCTTCGCGCTCTCGCTCTACGGCACCATCACCAAGAAAGACTTGTCGAGCTGGGGCACGTTTCTCTTCATGGGCCTTATCGGCATCATCATCGCCGGCTTGGTAAATATCTTCGTGCAGAGCGCCGCGGTGTCATTCGTCGCTAGCTGCGCCTCGGTGTTGGTGTTCGCCGGGTTGACTGCCTACGACACCCAGAAGCTGCGCCAGATGCACTACCAGCTCTCTGGGCAGAGCAGCACTGGCACACTCGCCATCTCAGGCGCGCTCACGCTGTACTTGGACTTCATCAACCTGTTCTTGTCGATTTTGCGTCTGATGGGCTCGCGCCGTTAATCGACGCTGAACAATCGCTACGCAGCACCCGCGGGCTGGTCGCTATTTCAAAAGCGGCTAGCCCGCTGTTTTGAGCTTCACTTCCACCGTTTCGAACGCTTCAGGCGGAAAGCACTGCTGCAGACGGCGGTTCATCACGCCGAACGCTTTGTCATCTTCAGCAAACCCCACCAACTTCACTGTGGCCGGAGCCACGCCGTCGAGAGACGCCTGATCTAACAGCAAAAAATCAGTCAAACATTCCGACGAGCTGCTCTTCACCCGGCGAGCCTCGAGCACCGGGTACGCACGCTTCGACACCACCGCCTTCTTCGCCGGCACCGGCTCGATGTCGAAGAGCTTCTTCGCCGGGTTCCACGTCAACTGTTGCATCGCGAAACGGTCGCTCTCGCTGTTCGCCTTGGTCGTAAACACCTGCTTAGCGCGCAGCACGCCCGGGCCCACCACTTCGAGCGAATTCGCCCACGCGCCTTCTTGCTCTTGCTGGCGAAAAACTTCTTTCGCGCCCGACGGCGCTGAAGCGATGATCACGTGAATCTTCTTCGGCTTCGGCCCGCTTGGCGTAATCGTCAGCAGCAAGCCGTTTTGCTTTGGCTCGAGCGGAATCTCGGTGAGCATGAAGCGAACCAGTGATTCAGGCTGCGCAGGGTCACCCAGCGTGTATTTGTTGTTGGCGGGGTCTTCACGAACGACGGGGCTGCGGTTCACTTCAAACAAGTTGGCCACCACTCCCACCGCGGCGCCCTGCACCGTCGTCGCGATGCGAATGTTGCACTTGTCAGCAATGCACCGGCCCACCGAGAGCTGAAACAGCCGCAGGCTCGCTCCAACCGGCGTGCGCTGCAAGATGACGGGCGGCATCACCGTCTTCTCTTTGTTCTCAGCTTCGGCCTGACCGTCGTCTTGAGCCCACGCCGTACCTGCGCTCAACGACAGAGCCACCACGCAGGCGCCAGTGAATCGATAAAAAGTCATGCGTGCAGCGAACAATACCTAAGTTTTCCGCGGCTTCTCATAAGGTTTCATCAAAAGGCGCTCGACGGGTTTGCCCTTGAGCAAGTGCTCTTCGACAATCTCTTTCACGTCGTCTTTCGTCACCTGCCCGTACCAGGTGCCCTCGGGGTACACCACGCAGCTGACGCCTTGCTCGCACGCGTCGAGGCAACCTGCGACATTGGCGCGAATTTGCCCCTTCACGCCGTGCGCGTCGAGCTGGTGCTTGAATTCGAGACGAACCTCTTCGCCACCCTTCGAAGCACAGCACCCTTTCGGGCTGCCGTCGGGCCGGCGATTGGTGCAGACGAACACATGTCGAACAAAAGGCGGAGGCATGGTGAGCCCGTTATCGTTCATTAACCGCTTCACAAGCGATGACGAAGTGCGCCCCATTTTTTCTCGCGCTTCGAGCAGAAAATTGCTGGCGGTGCGCGCGGCGCAAAATCAAAAACTCCCGCGATAAATCGGCCCTGAACACCCGTCCTCCCTCGAACAAATTGATCAGACAAAAAACGTACTTTCAGAAAACCTCACATCACCCCATATGGCCACACCACATGAAAAGACATGTATCGTCACGACGCTAAAATAATTCCTTTTCATGACGACCTCGACACACATCGACCTCCAACAGTGTTTTCAGGCCGATTTGTCGGCCTGGGCGCGTTTTTCGCGTTTTTCCAGAGGGGTCGACAGGGGCTAAATGTTGGGGATTGGGCTGAAAATTGACACAACCCCTGGGGGCTTTAGTGTTGACACGTCATTCTGTGAAACGGTACAAGTCGCGCCCCGCAGTTCGGGAAAACCTCGTTCAGTACCGGGTTCAAAGGGGGACTCGGGTCACACAAAATACCACCTTTCGTACTTTGTATCCCTCAAGGAGCTGACCCGAGGGACAGAGACCGCTTCGCGTTTTATCCACACACTCAGTCAAGCCACGGCCGGAGGACACATGGAAAAAGAGTTGGCGCCCAAAACGCACGTCACCACCAAAACCAAAACGCCCAAACTGAAGGGCAAGGGTTCAGGGTTGGCGGTGAATCGCCACTTCACGACTCCGGGTGTCGACCCGGCAGACGAGATCGCGTGGGAGCTGCGCACCGCGAGCATTGCCGGTGAAGACGGCAAGGCCGTGTTCGAGCAGAAGAACATCGAAGTGCCCAAGTCGTGGTCGATGCTGGCGACCAACGTCGTGGCCTCGAAGTATTTTCGCGGCACGCCGGGCACCCCCGAGCGCGAGAGCTCGGTGCGCAAGCTGGTGGCCCGCGTCGTCGACACCATGACCACTTGGGGCAACCAAGGCGGTTACTTCGCCACCGACGCCGACCGCGCGTCGTTTCACGCTGAGCTCACTCACCTGCTCCTCAAGCAGAAGGTGGCCTTCAACTCGCCCGTTTGGTTCAACGTGGGCGTCGAAGAGCACCCGCAATGCTCGGCGTGCTTCATCAATTCTGTCGAAGACTCGATGGACTCCATTTTGGGCCTGGCCAAAACCGAAGGCATGCTCTTCAAGTACGGCTCGGGCACCGGCTCGAACTTGTCGACCATTCGCAGCTCGAAGGAGTTGCTCGCGGGTGGCGGCACCGCTTCAGGCCCGGTCTCGTTCATGAAAGGCTTCGACGCTTTCGCCGGGGTGATCAAGTCAGGCGGCAAAACTCGCCGCGCGGCGAAGATGGTCATTCTGAACGCTGATCACCCCGACGTGATGGAGTTCGTTCGTTGCAAAGTGGGCGAAGAGAAGAAGGCCTGGGCGCTGATTGAGGCCGGGTACGATCCGTCGTTCAATGGCGAAGCGTACTCTTCAATCTTCTTTCAAAATTCGAACAACTCGGTGCGCGTCACCGACGAATTCATGAAGGCCGTCGTCGACGACCGCCCGTGGACCACCCACGCCGTGCGTGACGGGCGCCCGATGGACACCTACCGCGCCCGCGACGTGTTCCGCGAGATTTCACAAGCAGCCCACATGTGCGGCGACCCTGGCCTGCAGTTCGACACCACCGTCAACAGCTGGCACACCTGCGCCAACACTGCCCGTATCAACGCCTCGAACCCGTGCTCCGAGTACATGTTCTTGGACGACACCGCCTGCAACTTGGCGTCGCTCAACTTGATGCACTTTCGCACCATCGACGGTGATTTCGACACCAAGGCCTTCGAGCACGCGGTCGACGTGACGCTGCTGGCGATGGAGATCGTGGTCGGCAATTCCAAGTACCCCACTCCGAAAATCACCGAAAACTCGCACAACTTTCGCCCACTCGGCTTGGGCTACGCGAACTTGGGCGCGCTGTTGATGGCAACGGGTCTGCCGTACGACTCTGACGAGGGCCGCAACTACGCCGGTGCCATTACCTCTCTGATGGCGGGCCGCGCGTATTACCAGTCGGCACGCATCTCTGAAAAAATGGGCTCGTTCAACGGCTACCCGCTGAACGAAGAGCCGATGCTGAGCGTCATGCGCAAGCACCGCAAAGCCGCGTACCAAGTGCCGACCAAGGGCGTGGACGCCAAGCTCTACGCGGCGCAAAAGCAGTCGTGGGACGACGCGGTGGCGCACGGTACGGAGCACGGTTTTCGCAACAGCCAGGTCACCGTGTTGGCCCCCACGGGCACCATCGGCTTCATGATGGACTGCGACACCACCGGCATCGAGCCAGACATCGCGCTCATCAAATACAAGAAGCTGGTCGGTGGCGGCGTGCTCAAGATTGTCAACCAGACGGTACCTCCTGCCCTGCACAAGCTCGGCTACAGCACCACCGAGACCGAAGCAATCCTCAGCTACCTGGACAAGCAAGAGACCATCGAAGGCGCTCCGGGTTTGAAGCCCGAGCACTTGCCGGTGTTCGACTGCGCCTTCAAGCCGGCGAAAGGCACGCGTTCGATTCATTACCTCGGCCACTTGCGCATGATGGGCGCGGCTCAGCCGTTTCTCTCGGGAGCGATTTCGAAGACGGTCAACCTGCCGAACGAGGCGAACGTCGAAGACATCGAAAACGCGTACCTCGAAGCGTGGCGTCTGGGTTTGAAGGCGGTGGCGGTGTACCGCGACGGCTGCAAAAAGAGCCAACCGCTCAACACCAGCAAGGCCAAGACCGAAACCAAGGTCGAAGTCGCCGCTGTCACCGCTGAGATGATGGCTCGCCGCCGGCTGCCTGACGAGCGCCGCGCCATCACCCACAAGTTCTCGATTGCCGGCCATGAGGGCTACCTCACCGTAGGCATGTACGAAGACGGGCAACCGGGTGAGCTGTTCATCACCATGGCGAAAGAGGGCTCCACCGTGTCGGGGTTGGTCGACTCGTTCGCCACCGCAATTTCACTGGCGCTGCAGTACGGCGTGCCGGTGCAAGTGTTGGTCGACAAGTTTAGCCACACCCGCTTCGAGCCTTCGGGCTTCACGGGCAACCCTGACTTGCCCATTGCCAAGTCAATCACCGACTACATCTTTCGCTGGTTGTCGCTGAAGTTCCTGCCGCAAGAGGGCTCGGCGTCGACGTTGGAAGACGTGAAAGTGCCCGCGCCGCACGAGCCGACGCTCTCGGCTCGCGCCACCCCGCCCGCGCCGCCGTCGGTGCGCCAAGCATTCTTGAACCAGGCTGACGCGCCTCCATGCTCGGTGTGTGGGACCATCACCGTGCGCAACGGCGCCTGCTACAAGTGCCACAACTGCGGCGCCACCACCGGCTGCAGCTAAACCTTCGTTTCCCACCCAGAGCGAGAAGTAAAGCGTCCGAGTGAAGGAGCACCTTTGGGAGAAGGTGACTCCGACGGGGGATGCCTAGCGATCCCTGTCACTTCATGAGGAGGGGGTAAGACGGCCCTTGAGACGAAAGTCTCGGGGGCCGTCTTTTCATTTTTGACGTGGTACATGGCACTCCGTTGAACCGCAACGTTGCCACCTCGGTCTTCGCGCTATGCGCGGGCCTCTGCCTGTCTGGGTGCCCGTCATTTCTGGTGCAGGGCCGTGCGCGGCCACTCTCGCCGGGCCGCATGCAGGTGCAAGTCACGCCTCACGGCAACGGAGTGCTCGCGCCTACCGGCATACCCGCGGTGATGCCGGGGCTCGAGCTTGCGGTACGTCGGGGTATGACCCAGCGCTTCGACTTGGGCGTCAAGCTCTGGCTCGGTGGTTTGACTGTCGACTCGAAAATCGCGCTGCGCCGCTCCGACACGCCACACCGGGGCATCGATTGGGCCGTTGCTCCGGGCATCGGTTACGCCACACAGGGCATCGGCAATGCGGGCATTACTCCGGCGGTGCACGCGGTTGATATTCACTTACCGCTGCTCGTCGGCTTCAACTTCGCCAATGGTTACGGCCTGGTGGTGGGGCCGCGGCTCACCCAACGAATCAGTGTGCTCGTGGGTACAACTGCTTTAACCAGCTACGCGCTCGCCGCCGGCAGCTCTGTGGGCCTTGATGTACCGCTCACCTCGAACGTGCATCTTTTTCCCGAAGTGGCTCTGTACCTGCCGCTCATTGAAGCCGCGCCTCACATGCCGGTGGCGTCACCTGCCGCCGACGGTTTGGGGTTTCAAATCGCGCTCGGCGTGCTGATCGGGGGTCATGAATGAAGATGACAAATTTTCCTTGTTACCATTCTGTAAAATTCATGAGCATATTTTTGGCGGCAGGGCTTGGCGCCCATTGCGGCCCCTACGCACCTGCGCTTTCACCCGAATCAGAAATGTCGGTCGTCACCTTCAACATGCTCCACGGCGTGCGCAACGAAGATGCGCGCGCCGAACCGTACGATCGTTTTCCCGAGCGGCTGCCGCTCGTCGCCGACGCACTCAAAGAGCGCCGCCCCGCGGTTTTGATGCTGCAAGAGACTTATTTCGGCTGGCTCACGGGTTACCCCGACGTGCGGCGGGTGCTCAAAGCCCAACTCGATGTACCGGGCGACGCATATCAATCGGTCTTCGCCAGCTACCTGGGCGCGGGCGTGATGTTCAACGGAGGCGCCGGCATTGGCCAAACCACTCTCACCCGCTGGCCGATTCTCGAGGCGCACCGTTTCGCCGTACCGGGCGACTTGCGCATCGTGCTGCACGTGCGCGTCGCGTCAGGGCAAGAAGTCATCGACACCTACAACGTGCACCTCGAGGGGTCTCGCCAAGAAGGCGCACAAGCCGCAGAAATTCGCAGCGTGCTCGGCTTCATTGAAAGTACCGCCGACCCAAACGGCAGCGTCGTGGTGGGTGGAGACTTCAACAGCACCGACGACGAAATCGCTCACCGCCTGATGCGTGAAGCGGGCTTCATCGACGTGGGCGCAGCTTCGGGCCTGCGTTGCGACGACGAAGAGCACCACGGCTGCACCAACAGCAATTTTCCGCTCGACACACCGGGCTTTCGCTCGTCGCGGCGCATTGACTTTCTTTACCTGCGCTCGAGCAACCGAGCGCATACCCGTGCCGCTCCTATTTTTGATCAGCCTGTCGAGCTGCCCAACGGCGGCGTGTTGTGGCCGTCAGATCATATTGGCGTGTCTGCCGACTTTTGAAAGGCTGTCGCCCACCCATGCCCTCACTTACCCGCGCCGCGCTGGCGCTGTGTGCAGTGGTCGCTCTTGGTACGCTCTCAGCGCTGATGTCGTTGCTCTAAAATGGGGAGCGGCTTGGCCCGCGTGCCCCCGTCGGGCGACAACTGCTGCAGCATTGCCTGCGCTTCGGCATTGCCCGGCTGCTCGTCGAGCACGGCTTCCACCAATTCAAGCGCCCGCCGGGGGTTGCTCGCGGCATTGGCCAGGCCCGCTTCACGCAGCGGCACCACCACCCAACGCTCAAGCACCGGTTTGGTCATGCGGCTGGGCTCTCCTGGAGAAATCTGCGCGTCCCAAGCCAAGAGCGCCTTCACGTCGCTTTGCGTGAGCGGAGAAAAGCGGGTGGCGAGCGCTTGGTATTCAACCAACGCCATTTTGAGCTTCTTGCACTGCTTGGGGTGGGTCTTGGCACAGCTGCGCACCACGGTAATCGCCCGCGCCACGTCGCCCATTCGAAAGTAAACCCGCGCCAAGTCGGGAGGGTCGCGGTCAGTCGGCGGAGCAACACCGGCATCAGAAGCGCCTGCCAGCAACACAGCAAGAAGGGTCAGCAGCGGTGCAGCCATATTCAATATGCGTTGCGCGAAAGAAAACCGCCGAACGCGGTGCGGAGCAGAATTTTCACGTCGAGCAGCAGCGACCAGTTCTCGATGTAATAGAGATCAAACTCGATGCGCTTTTGAATCGAGGTCTGCCCGCGCAGACCGTTGATTTGCGCCCAGCCAGTGATGCCCGACTTCACCATGTGCCGCAGGTGGTACCGGGGAATTTGCCGTTTGAATTCTTGAATGAAGACCGGCCGCTCTGGGCGCGGGCCCACCAAGCTCATGTCGCCCACCAGCACGTTCCAAAATTGCGGCAATTCATCGAGCGAAAAGCGGCGCAAGAAGGTGCCCATCGCCGTACGCCGGGGATCGTCGGCGCTCGCCATCGCCGCGCCAGCCGCTTCAGCATCGGTGCGCATGGTACGCAGCTTGAGCATGTCGAAGGTGTGGCCGTCCATACCCATGCGCTCTTGCCGGTAGAGCACAGGGCCCTTCGACGTCAGCTTCACCAGCAGCGCCAGCACCGCGAGCACCGGCAGAGAAATCAACAGCAACATGCCACTGAAGAGCACGTCGAACACCCGCTTGGCGATGCGGTTCCACCCGTCGAGCGGAGCGCCCTGTAGGCTGATCATCGGCAGGCCGCCGAACTCTTCGAAGCCGCCGTGCAGCGTCATGTACTGATAAAGGTCGGGAACAACCTTCACGTCTACCGTGCGCTGGGCCAGTGTGTCCATCAGCTCGCGCAACGACGCTTGCTCTTCGAGCGGCAACGCGATGATCACCTGATCAACCGAAATTTTGTCGAGCACGCGGTTCAAATCACCCAACTGTCCGAGCACTTCGGCGTCTTGCACGAAGGTGCCTATTTTTTCGGGCTTGCGCGTCAGCACGCCCACCACACGAAAACCAAGCTCACGGTGCGACTGAATGGTTTCAATTACCCGCTGGCCAAGCTCGCCCGCCCCGACCACCAAAATCGACTTCACATTGAAACCGCGACGGCGAATTTCGTTGAACACGGCGCGAAAACCCAACCGCACCAGGGTGACGCCGACAAATGCGTAGACGACGAAAATCGCAATCGTCATGCGCGAGTAGCGCTCGCGGGTGAAGTACGTCAGCCCCACCAAAATCAACGTGGCGAAGACCGTGGCCTTGAAGACCTCGAAGATCTCGCCCATATGCGTGCGCGAGCGGTTGGTGGTGTAGAGGTTTGACTGCCGAAAAGTGACGGGAAAAATCACCAGCACCATCAGCAGCGAAAACAGCGTGTCTTCCAGCTTAGGAATCGACTCGTGCGCAAAGCCGGTGTGAAACCGTGTCCAATAGGCCAAGCCGAACGCGGCCGACAGCATTACCCAGTCGGCCAACAGCTTGATGGAGTTGTAGAAGCGCTGAAAGCGGCGGAACACGGCCCTCTTTTCCTAGCACACGGGCGCAGCGGGGCGACAAACGCTCCTCTCAACCCAGCAGGCGTACTTCGGCTTGCAGCCCTTTGATGAACGCTTCTCTCGAGAAGCGCAGGGCGTTGGCGCGCGCTTTTTCAGGCGAAAACCCCGCCCGCCAGCCTTCGAAAGCACGCATCGCCGCGACCAAACCGTCTGACGAGGGCTGGTGAAAAAAAAGACCCGTGTTGGGGGTGACCGTCTCGAGGGCGCCTCCCTGCCCGAAGGCAATGACCGGCGCGCCACACGCCTGGGCTTCAATGGGCGTGAGCCCGAAGTCTTCGATGCCGGGGAAAAGCAGCGCTTTGGCACCCGCATAGAGCGAGGGCAACTCGGCGTCGGTGGGGGCTCCGATGAAACTCACGTTCGAAGGGGCTTGGGCTTTAAGCCGCGCCAGCTCGGGCCCGTCGCCGCCAACCCACAACGGCGTCTTCAGCACCCGCGCCGCTTCAATCGCCCAATCAACCCGCTTGTAGGGAGCCAGCGCGCCCAGACACAAAAAGTACTCACCCGGCTTGGCCGGCAACGGCGCTTGAAGAAAGCGTTCTAATTCTACTGGAGGGTGCACCACGCTCGCCGGCCGCCCGTAGAGGCGTCGAATTTGCTCTGCCACGTAAGCGCTGTTGGCCACGAAGCGATTCACACTGCTCGACGACGCGATGTCCCATTTTTGCAGCAACGGGCGGGCCAGCGTCGCCGCCAAGCGCACTGCGAGCGAAGCACGACCCGGGCCAAAGTAGTCATCGAAGCGGTCCCACATGTAGCGCATGGGGGCGTGCACGTAAGACAGGTGCTTGGCCCCGGGTGGAACGCGCACCCCCTTGGCCACGCAATGGCTCGAGGAGACAACCAGCTCGTACCCGCTCAAATCGAGGCTGCGAATCGCCGCGGGAAAAAGCGGCAATAAAAAGCGGTGCCGGTTGCGCAGCGCCCCCACCTTGCCCAGAAAGGCAGTGGTAATGGGGCGGCCTTCAATGCGCGGTGACATCGCGCCCTTCTGGTGAAAGAGCGTGAAGAGGTCAGCGTGGGGGAACATCTCGACCATCGCGTCGAGCACTTTCTCGCCGCCGCGCCAGGTGATGAGCCAGTCGTGCACCAACGCCACTTTCACGGTCGCCACGAATTACCCGCCCCCGACATTCGGTGCTAACAAATTCTCCTTCTGTGCCCAGGGTGCTCATCGACTTACGCATGGTGCGAGGCCATCTTCATGGCATCGCCCGCTATGCCCTCGAGTTGGCGCATTGGCTGCCGCGTCTCGAGCCGCAATGGCAATTTCAAGGGCTGATGGGCCCCCAAGGCATGCCCGACGGGCTGGGTCACCTCACCCCGCGCATTCCTCTGGTGTCGACCGCGGCGGCTTTTTTGGCCCCGGTGGAGCAGCCGTTGCTCGCCGCCACGCTTTTCACCCTCAAGCCAGACTTGTTTCACGCCACGTCGTTTTCGTTGCCTGCGCTGTGGCCCGGCCGGCTGGTGGCCACGCTGCATGACGCCAACCATTTGGCGGTGCCCGAGAGCGCCAGCGCCACGCGCGCCGCTTATTACCACTGGGTGGTACGCCCACGCGCCAGCCGCGCCCCAGGGTTGATTACCGTTTCAGAGTTCTCTCGCCGTGAGCTGCAGCAGCACTTGCGCATCGACAGCACGCGGGTGCAGGTGATTCCCAATGGGGTCGACCCGATGTTTGCGCCGGTGGCCGATGCAGAGAAAGCCGATTTTCGCCAGCGCCGTGGCTTGCCTGAAAAATACCTGGCGGTGATTGGCAACTTGAAACGCTTCAAGAACCTGGCGCTGCTCAAGCCGGTGGCGGCGCGTTTTCCCCACCCGCTCGCGCTCTTGGCCGGCCGGGGCGCCCGCCGCGCGTTAGATTTTACCGACGCCACGTACGAGCTGGCGCCGTTGCCCGACGAAGATTTGGTGCGTTTTTACGGCAGCGCCCAAGCGGTGCTGGTGCCCTCGCGCTACGAAGGCTTTGGCTTGCCGGCGCTCGAAGCGCTGGCGTGCGGTGCTCCCGTGCTCGCCTCTGACGCCGGAGCGCACCCCGAAGTGCTCAAAGACGCCGCGCTGCTGGTGTCTGCTGACGACGCCACCGCGTGGGTGAAACAAACCACTGACTTGTTGCAAGACGAGGCACGCATGCGTGAGTTGGTAGAAAAAGGCCGGGCCCGCGCCGCGTCATTTACCTGGGAGCGCTGCGCCCGAATGACGCGCGACGTCTACCGGCGGGTGCTCGGCCTGTTTTGAGGGCCGCGTGCCGAGAGAGAGGGCCACCGCCCACGCCGCCATCAGCCCCATTGAAAACGGAGCCTGGTAGAGCGGGTCATGCCCCAAACTCAGCACTGCAAAATAGGCCGTCAAGCCATATGCCAGAGGGTGACGGGCACGCCTTACGAGCAACCCCCAAACAGCGACGAAGAGGCCCACCCCTATCACTCCGCTTTCGGCGGCGATGGAAAGCAGCTGCAAATGCGACTTGCCGGGGTTTTCTTTCACCAGGTCTGACGTGTGTGCATCGGCCAGCTTGGCAGGCGTGTACTGGCCGACGCCCATGCCCAACAACCAGTGCGTCTTAACGGCGCGCCACCCCAAACGCCAATGCTCGGTGCGCTCTCCACTGCCTTCATGCGTGAGCGCTTGGCTAAACCGACTGCGCAACGCCGGTTGCGACAAGGCGAGCACGCCCACGGCCAAGCAGAGCGCTCCCACCGCCGCGAAACCACGCCGGCCCCACGCCACCAGCACCAACACCACGAGGGCGAAAGTCATCGCCGCCATTGCCGCGCGTGCATATGAAAAGACACCGACCGCCGTCGCCCCCAACGCCACCGCCAACCAGAGAAAAACTTTGGCCCGCGGCCGGCTTGTCAACGCAAGCGCGCCCAAGACAATCACCAACAGGCCGCTGACGTGCGCGAATTTGAGACGGTGAAATAGCAAACCGCCTCCCATGAAGCGATCTTCAGTGCCGGGCACCCGCTCGTAAACGCGATCAAAAGGCAGTTGGGTCCACCGCAGTGGGTGAAACGCCTCGAGGGGCGGCCATGCGCCGCAGTGCTGCAGACCGGCCACCGCGCCTGAGATCAGCAACACCACGGCGCTCGCGGCCACCAGCTGCCGTCGACGGGCACCAGACAGCATAGAGAGGGCCCACACCCCCACGGGAATCGCGCTCCAGTCGAAAAGCCGTGCCGCTCCGGCCCCGGTGGGCAACCTGGCGGCGAGCAAAGGCGCCCACAACGCCCACGCCACGTACACCCAGAGCAGCCACCATTGCCGCAGCGACGCTTTCAGCGCGCCCGGCGTCGAGAGCACCGCGCCCAGCCAACCGAGCCAGGTGACAACCAGCCCGACCGTGGCCAGCCCTTCTGAAAGTTGCACGCCCACTGCCCAGATGCAGAACCCCGCCGCGCCCACCGCGGCCCAGCGCGAAGAAACAGTGAGCGGCGCCTCGGTCTTCACGCGTAGCGCTCGCGCCAGACGTACCAGCCCCACGCCAGGCAACCGACAAAGAGCACCGGGCCCCACGCCGCAAGCCACGGAGGCAAATGCGACGACAAGCCCAACGCACGGCAGCTCAACGAAACGCTCCAGATAATCGCCGCCACCGCCACGCCTTCGACCAACGCCAACGTCAAATGGCCCCGCCGCCCCCGCCGAGAGCCCAGCACCAACACCAGCGACGCCGCCACCACGCCTGTCAGCGGGTACGCAAAGCGGCTGTGAAACGCCACCGCCCACCGCGCGGTAGAAAGGCCAGCTTCAGCCCGCCGCGCAATTTGGGTGAGCAACTCGCCAGTCTGTAGCTGCTCGGGGCGCCCGCCCTGAATGCGAAAGCTGTCAGTTGAAGTGCCGGGCAGCACCACCTGGCGCGCCGCGGTCTCTTCATACGTCGACGAGCCGTCGGCCAAGAAATGCCGCGTGGCCACTTGCTCAAGCCGCCATTGGCCCTGCTGTTGGTAGCGCAGCGCGTGCGCGTCAATGCGTTCAACCACTTCGAAACGGGGGTTGAGCCGCCACAACGCCACGTCAGAGAGCCCCTCGGGCGTCGCTTCACCTCGCACGTAAAGCACCCACTCGCCTTTGCGAAACCACCGTTTCGGCGCATAAAAAGTGCGCCAGTCGCCCCAACTGTTGAACCGCGAAGTGGTGAGTTGATCAATGCGCGTGCCCGCTTCACTCACCACCCACTCGTCAAAAGCGGTCAGGCCGGCGCTGAGTACCAGCGAGCAGGTCAGCACCACGCCGAAGACGAGCCGGGGCGTGCCTCCGAGCGCCAAAAGGGCGGTGTACTCACCCCGCTGCCGTAAAGTCGACAGTGACGCCGCCGCCGCGAGCAACATGGCCGCCGGTGTGAGCTGGTAAATCGCGACCAAACCTTTGTAACCGTAGAGCAGCGCCACTTCGGCCCACGAGCGGTCCCAAAAGGCTTTGATACGGTCTCCGAAGTCGGCCACCAAGAACACCACCACCACGCCCGCGAGCAAGGCAATGAAGTACGCCAAAAAAACCTTGGCCACGTAGCGGGCGAGATGGCGGCTGCCGAACATGCTCAAGGCCCCCGCCGCTCAATCAACTTGAGCCAGGTAAACCCCACCGACAGCGCGAGCAAGTTTGGCAACTGGCCGGCGAAAAAAGGTGCCAGTACGCCTTTGTCTCCGAGCGAAATCGAAGCGCGGGCCAACAGGTAGTAGGCCAAATAGCAACCCAAGCTCAGCATGAAGGCCAACGCCCGCCCGCCCTGCCGCCTGCGCAGCGCCAGCGGCACACCGATGACCGCGAAGGCCAACGGCATCAGCAGTTGCCCCAGCTTCCAATGCAGCGCCAACCTTTCTGGCGTGCCCGACTCGCCTCGCGCCTGCGCTTCTTTGCCCGCCCGCCACAGCTGCGCGGGAGACAGCTCGTCGCGCGAAGAAGCAAACCGATTTTTGCGAAAGAGCGCTTCAACCACTTCGACCCGCACCTGGCTTTTTTCGAAACCCAGCACCGAATACTGCGCGTCGGTGGCGGTGGCACGGTGCACGCTGCCTTGTTGGAGGTCGATTTCCAACATCGCGTCTTCACCACCACGCACCCACCCCTCAGTGGCCGCAATCAGCAACGGCGCAGAAGGGTTTTGCTCGTCATGCAGCAGCACGTGCCGCCAGTGCCCGTCAGGCGAAGCCTCTTCGGCATAGAGCATCACCCCGAGCAGCTCGTCGTAAAAAACTCCCGGCTTCACATCGCCAATCAAGTTGCGCTTGATGATGTCTTGCGCCCACACCCGCGTCGCCCGCTGGGTGTAAGGCTGCAACGTGAAGCTCAGAGCGACGAGCAGCGCGCTCAATGCCCACCCCAACCAAAGGGGAGCCACCAGCAAACGCCAGGGCCGCAGCCCCAAGTTGCTCAACGCTTTCAGCTCGCCATCGTCGGCCATGCGGCCAAAACCCAAGAACACGCCGAGCAGAAAGGCGATGGGCGCCGCCTGCCCCAAAAACTGCGGTGTCAACAGCAGCAACCCCTGCACCGCTTCACTCAAGGTCACTGCCGAGCCCATCAACACGTCGTTGCCGCGCAAAAACGCCATCGCGCAGAGCAGCAAAAACAAGAAAACGGTCCACGCGGCGAAAGGGCGCGCGATCTCTTTCAGCAAATAGCGGGTGACGAGGGTCACTTCAAAGGCCTAGGCGCCGTGCCGCCGCCAGCCCCAATGTCGCGTCGAAAATGCCCGCCGGCGAAAGAAATACGCGCCACTTCTCGGTACGCCAGCGCCTGCGCTTCGGTCAGAGAATCAGCATGTGCGCATACCGAAAGCACGCGGCCTCCATTCACTACCCACCTTTCGTTTTTGCGCGCGGTGCCGGCGTGAAAGCGCTCCACGTCAGAAGGCGTGGGCTGCTCCAACCCGGTGATGACAGCGCCTGATACCGGCGCCTCGGGGTAACCCTGCGCCGCCAGCACCACTGCCACCGACACCCCGGGGTGTGACTTCAACGTGCGCGTCACCAGCTCGCCGCGCGTGCAACTGGCCATCAGCCCGAGCAAGTCTTCATCGAGCTGCATCATCAACACCTGCGTCTCGGGGTCACCCAGTCGGCAGTTGAATTCAATCACTTGGGGGCCGGTGGGCGTCAGCATCAACCCGGCGTAGAGCGCGCCCACGAAAGGGCTGCCTTGTTTTTTCAGCTCGCGCAGCATCGGCGCGATGACTTGTTCTGCCACACGCTCTAGCGCTTGACGAGAAAGCAACGGCGCCGGCGCATAAGCGCCCATGCCGCCGGTGTTGGGCCCGGTGTCGCCATCGCCCACCCGCTTGTGATCTTGCGAAGGAGCGAGCAACGCATAGTGCTCGCCGTCAGTCAGCACCATCAACGAAAGCTCGGGGCCGGTGAGCCGCTCTTCGAGAATCAACCGCTTGCCTGCACCCAACTGCCCCAAGGAGCGCACCGCTTCGGCGCCTTGCACGCCATTGTCGGCCACCACCACGCCTTTGCCCGCGGCAAGCCCGTCGGCCTTCACCACCACTGGGCCCTGCCAACTGCGCGCGCGCATTTCGGCTTTCGCCAAGTCGTCGAAGGCCTCCCATTTCGCGGTGGGCAGCCCCGCTGTCTGCATCAATTCTTTAGAGAAAATTTTCGAGCCTTCTACCATGGCCGCGGCCTGTACGGGGCCGAACACCGCGATACCGGCGGCCTTCAGCGCGTCAGCCACTCCGGCCACCAAAGGTGCTTCGGGCCCCACCACCACCAACTCAACCGCAAGCCGTTTCACCAACGCCACCACCGCGGGCGGCGAAACCAAGTCGACAGGCTGGCACGGCCAACGCTCAGCCATGCCCGCGTTACCCGGCGCGCAATGCAGCGTCGTCAACAACGGGCTCTGCGCCAACTTCCAGGCCAGCGCATGCTCGCGGGCTCCGCTCCCTAAGAGAAGAACTTTCACAGCCCGGCTTTGTACAACGCACGCTTGGCTTCACGGTAGCTATTGTCGGTGAGCAACACGCCCACCAAGAGGCGCCGCGCGTCGTCAGGTTTTTTGAGCCGCACTTCCAATTCAGCCAACCGCACCCGGCCCCAGAGCAAACTGGGTTGTTGCTCTTGCGCAATCTTGAGCGCTTTGTGCGCAGGCTCGGTCTTGCCACTGGCCCACAGCACCAACCCCAGCGCGAGCTGACCTTGCGCTTCAAGCCGCTCGGCGTCAGTGGCACGCTGCGCGAGCTTGAGCGCGCTGCCCATGTCGTTGTTGCGAAAGGCCACCAGGCTGCGAAAGGCATACGCCGCGGCGTTCGACACGTCGGCCGCCAGCACCTGTGAGAAAATTTTGTCGGCCTCGCCCAATTGCCCCATGTGAAATGAGAGCAAGCCTTCGGCGAGCAGCGGGTTGGGGTCTAACGCGTCGTGCCGCAACACCAAAAACGCCCCTTTGGCGGGAGCAAGGGTTTCGGCCGTACCCAAAAAAAAGCGGCTCATCGTCAACGCCGGGGCGACTTGCAGTGGGTCCGCGTGCAAACCCTTCTTCAACACCAGCTCATACGCTTGGGTCTCGCGTTTGGCCTTCGCGGCTGCCGCAGCGGCAAGCAGCAACGCGTCGATACGGCGCTTGTCTTTTTCTACCGCGCTGGTGAACGCACTGTACGCGTCCATGAACTTGCCCTCGGCCCACAGCGCGCGCCCTTCGAGCAAGAGCTCAATCGCAGGGTCAGGCAATTTGCCCTTCAAGGCTCTGAGCGCTTCGCGCGCCGCGCCGCCCTTGCCCGCCGCAATCATCGCCGCCACTTGGTGCAACAGCAGCGCGCTGTCATCGGGCAACAATTTGAGACCTTTGCTCGCGGTGTCAACCGCCGCTTCGGCATCGCCGTTGAGCCGCTCGGCGGCCGACAAATGCAAATAAGCCTCAGCCTGCTCCCGAGGGCTGAGCTTTTCTTTTTCGGCCAGCAAACCATCGAGCTGTTCCACCGCGCCGCTCACGTTGCCACCGTGCTGGTACGAGAACATCGCCAACGCCAGCTTGGGGCGAAAGACGCGCGGGTCAGCGTTGCGCGCCCGCTCGAGCACCCGCCGCGCCTGCGCTGCTTCACCCACGTCGACATAAACGGTGGCCAGCGCCTCGGCCACTTCGTATTGGTCGGGGTCGGCTTTGAGCCGCTCTTCCATCAACGCAATGGCTTCTTTGTAGCGGCCCTGCGAGAGCGCGAACTTTGCCTGCACCAGCACCGCGCGCTTCAGTTTCGAGTCGACCGCCAAGGCCTGCTTGATGTTCTCTTCGACGAACATCGGGTTCTTGTTCATGAATGCTTGGCTGAGCGCCAAGAACGCCAGCGCCTTGTCTTTATTGCTGGGGCTGCTCTTGCCCCGCTCGGCCAGCGCCTGCACGTCGTTCACATTGCCGCCGCGCGCGAGCAACAAGTGCGCGTGCGCCACGTATACCCGCGAGTCGCCGCTGCGCTGCTCAGCCGCGGTGACCATGGCCTCGGTGCTGTCGAGCGTGGCCACGTCGGCTTCAGCTCCTCGGCCAAATGCCAAGGCCAACGCCCAGCCCGCTACCGCGCGATCGCTGGTTTTGTCCAACACCAGCGCTTTTTGAAACTCCACTTCAGCATCGCGGTAACCACGCTGGGTGTCTTTGGCCAAGTGCTCTTCGCCTGCGGCCAAATGCTCAGCAGCCGAACCCGTCACGTTGGGGTACGTTTCTTTCCACTTGGCGATCACGCTGTCGATCGGCTTCGACGCGGTCGAAGGCAACCGCGCGGCCAAGGGCGGCGGCTTCTTCACCCACGGCCGTTTGATGAATACAAAGGCGATGATGCCTCCCACCGCCAACACCGTGAGCAGCGCTCCAACCAGAAACGAGCGGTTGCCGGCCGGTGCTGCCACCGAAGCCGCGGTGCGGTTGGCGCGACGTACCGGGGCAGGAGCACGAAACGCAGCCGAGGTATTCGTCGCCGCAGAAAGGCTGTCGTCGGTTGGCCCGTCTTCGGGCAGGGCCGGCAATTCGCCGCTGGGGGCAATCGACTCAGAAATCACCGGGCCTGAAGGCGCTCCTCGTAGCGAGCTGCTCGTCGCCTCACTCGAGCGCGCTCGGCACTCTTCGCACGTGCCGAGCGCTTGATCGAACGGGTCATCGAGTGCTTTGCCGCACGAGCGGCATTGCGTCACCCCAGAAGGGGTACCCGCCGCGGCCTTGGGTATCGCCAGGCCCAACGGTTGCCCGCCGCCCACTTGCGTACCAGGTGACGTACCCACGCCCCCGCTCAAGTCGAACTCGCCAAAGTCGAGCATCTCGCGACCGGGGGCGCCTGCCACCGGGTTCACGGGCGGAGGGTTGAAGTCAAAATCGAGCGCTGGCGCGGGAGCTGCGGGAGCAGGTGCCGGGCCAGGCGCCAGCACCGGCGAAGGGTGCGAGCCAGTCGGCGGGCCCAAAGAATCAAAGTCGAAGTTGAAGTCGGTCTCGGGGTTTTGCGCCAAAGAAGGCGGCCCCAAATCGCCGAAGGCATCGAAGCCCGACTTCGGCAAAGCCGCTGCCGCGCGAGACGCAGCTGGGGCAACGAGCGCGTTCGCCGCGCCTGGCGACGGCGGCGACGTGCTGCCGTCGTTCTTCACCGTCTGCAGGTGGCGACACTTGGGGCATTGGGCCCGCACGCCTTTGGGCGTGACGAGCTTGTCGTCGATGGCATACGCAGCTGAGCACTTCTGACAAGTGACGCGCATGGAAAGAGCGCCTCATCATCGTCGAGGCCATGGCTGCGGCCAAGAACGATTCGCGTACCCTAAGTACCGCTTCCCCGAGGTGACTGGTGTCAAACGAGCGGGGGTCGCCGAAACGCCGATTTGACTTCGCCGGGCATCGTCAGAAGCCCTTGAAAGGCCGACAAGCATTCATGCGGGCTTCTTCCTTGCGCGGCTCGCAACTAAGGACGTTTGGGACTCGGTCGTCGTTTCACACCAGTCACGTAGCGCTGTACTTAGTGCCGAAAGTGCCGCACGCCGGTAAGCACCATCGCCATGCCATGTTCGTCAGCCGCGGCGATAATCTCTGCGTCGCGCACCGAGCCACCCGGCTGCACCACCGCCGTCGCTCCCGCTTTGGCGGCAGCATCGAGCCCGTCTCGAAAGGGAAAGAACGCATCTGACGCCACCGCGCTGCCTTTGAGCTTTGCTCCACCCTTGCCGGCGGCAATTTGCACCGAGTCGACGCGGCTGGTTTGCCCGCCACCCGCCGCAAGCAACGTGGTGTCGTTGGAAAAAACGATGGCATTGCTCTTCACGTGCTTGCACACCCGCCACGCGAACTTGAGCGACCTCCATTCGGCTTCGGTGGGCTGACGGGCCGAGACGACTCTCCACTCCGTCGCTGGTTCTACGGCGTCACGGTCCATCACCAGCAGGCCTCCCGACACGCTGCGCACGTCGAGTTGAGTACGCGGTTTCACGCCCGGCAATGCCAAGCCTTCGCCCGCTTCGAGCAACCGCAGGTTCTTCTTCGCGGCCAGCACTTCACGTGCACCCGGCCCAAATGAAGGCGCCATCACCGCCTCTAAGAACGTCTCGGCCAACGCCGTCGCCGTCGCCACGTCAACCACGCGGTTGAGCGCCACGATACCGCCGAAAGCCGATACTTCGTCGGTCGCGCGCGCCTGGCGATAGGCCGCTTCGAGCGTGGCCGCGGTCGTCACGCCGCACGGGGTGTTGTGCTTGATAATCACCGCGGTCGGCGACCCGTTGAATTCGAGCAGCAAACCGAGCGCCGCATCGAGGTCGAGAATGTTGTTGTACGAGAGCTCTTTGCCCTGCAACACCTTCGAGAAGGCAACGGTCGGTTCCTTCGGTATCTGACGGTCTTTGTAGAAGGCGCTGCGCTGGTGCGGGTTCTCGCCGTAGCGCAAGTCGAGCACCTTCTCGCCGGTCATCGACAATTCACGGGGAAACGGGTCTCCATCGACTTGGCTCAAGTAAGCGCTAATCGACGCGTCGTACGCTGCCGTGTGCGCGAACGCTTTACGCATCAACACGCGCCGCAAATTCGCGCTCACCCTCTTCGCCGACTCGAGCTCGCTAAGCACCTGGGAGTAGTCACCGGGGTCGACCACCACGGCCACATGCGCCCAGTTCTTCGCCGCGGCGCGCACCATGGCTGGGCCGCCGATGTCGATGTTTTCAATGACCTCGTCGTCACCCAACCCTTTCGCTACCGTCTCGCGAAACGGGTACAGGTTCACCACCACCACCGAAATGGGCTCAATACCCTGCTGCTGCATGTCTTGTTGATCAGCCACCAGCGTGGGCCGGCCCAAAATCGCGCCATGAATCTTGGGGTGTAACGTCTTCACCCGCCCGCCTAAAATTTCAGGGCTGCCGGTGACCTCGGCCACCTTGGTAGCAGCAATGCCCGCTGCTTTTAACGCATCGAGCGTGCCCCCGGTAGACAACAGCCGAAAGCCCAGACGAACCAGCCCTTGCGCGAAGGGCACCAACCCCCGCTTGTCAGAAACAGAAAGGAGCGCGCGCATGAAGTCGACCCTTGAACGGCGAAGGAGGAAACCACCTGTCGCCGCTTAGCAACGCGGTTTCAACGGGTCAACGGCGTGAGCGCCGCGGGCCTTTTCGCCCCCGCCGCGCCCGTACAACGACGTGGCTGTAGCTCGAATTAGACGACGCGGCGCGGGGGCTCAGCCTCGGTGGCCTCGCGCAGCTTAATCAAGCCGCGGGTCTCGACCTGGCGAATGCGCTCGCGGGTGAGGTTCATAATCTCACCGACTTCTTCGAGCGTGATGCCGCCCTTCTCAGCGACATCGAGCGCGCAGGTATAGGGCAGGTCCCAAATTTCTTTGTCGGGGAAATTGAGCTTGATCGAACCGGTCTCGGGGTTCACGTCGAGGTACAGGTTGTGTTTGCACGAGACGAACAGGCACGGCCGCGGGCTCGAAATGCAATCGGCGCGCGTCTTCGGGCGGGTGCTCTCAATCTCGGTGAAGAGCTCACTCTCTTCAGGGTCAAAATCGCCTGCCAAGCGACGGCGGCGCAGGTCACGCGCCATCTCTTTGCGCGACATCGTTTTCGAGCGGCGACGCTCATCATTCAGCTCGTCCGCCTTCAACAACGGGAGTTCTTCTTTCAGCGCTTCACTCATTTTGTAGCTCCATTCAATATAATGAGTCGTCAACTTCTCAAAGGCCAAAGAGCGTCACGCGGGGCCCCTACCCGGGTGATCTCCCAGCTGCCTCACAGTCACAGCACTGCCAAATCGAGAAACGTCGCGCACCAAGAGGTCAACGCGCTCACGCAACTTGTCGAGCTCTTGCTCCATTTCTTTGCGCGCACGCTCGTGAAAGCCACGCCCTTCGAGCTCGCTGTTTAAGCCGTCGATAATTTCGTTTAGCTCGCGGTCGATTTGGTCAATGTGGTTCTTGAAGAAGACGAACGAGCGCTTGATGTCTTCGAGCGTATGGCCCTCGGCCATCATCATCTTTACGGTGTTGATGCAGCGAACCGCTTCAACGGGGTAGAGCCCCTGGCTGCCACGGTGTTTGCCTTTTCGGCCGACACGCTTGCTGCGAGGCAACAAGCCCGCTTGCACGTATTTGCGAAAAGTCGCTTCTGAGAGGCGCACGCCATGCGGGCGGAAAATGTCGAGAATCGTACGCGCGGGCAACCCCGCTGCGTGATCGCGTTCGATGCGGGCGAGCTCGTCGGGCCCCAAGATTTCCAAAGCGTGTTCCCCTTGCCCCTCTTTGATATTCAATGGATCACACTGAATATGAACACATTAATATCAGATATTAAATATATACGTCAACAGCAATTCAGGACAGCCTGTTTGACTTCGCTTCAGCCTCAAGCAGCAAATGCAGGCATCGACCTAAATGCATTCAGGTCGCCGCTGCGCGACCGACCGAAAGTCAGACGATTTGTGGGGTAAAGCAGCCCGTTAGGCCGTGCACTGGCAGATCCAACACGGTTGATGAGCGGCGTGTCGTTCGAAGTGGAGCATCAACGCTCCCCTGCCCGACTCAACACCTCAGCAGCGAGAATGCTGCAGAAAAAATGCGCGGCAGCTCAACTACGCGTGGGGAGCTGGCGACGAGGGTGATCTAAAAGGCCCCGGTACTCCGACCGGCGGCTGCTGCTCCGCTGAGGCAGCCGGCTTCAGTGGCTGCCTCGCCGCCCACGAGCCGTGCTCGCGCGCGTAGATCTGCGTGAATTCAGCACCGAAGAGTA
>JAIBBR010000157.1 GCA_019694575.1 Myxococcaceae bacterium | reverse complement strand
TGGTGGTGCGTCACGAAGTCGACGTGTTGACGCACCAGTTAGAACGCAACCATGTCGAGCTGCTCACGGGCGCCGGCGCGCTTGTCGACGCGCACACCGTTCGGGTGACGCCTACGCATGGAGGCGTTGAAGATTTGCGCGCGAAGGTGATTGTCATTGCCACCGGCTCGTCTCCTCGGCGCCCGGCAGACATTCCGTTCGACGACGTCAATGTCTGTGATTCAGATTCTATTCTTTCGACCGAGGCGATACCCAAACGGGTGTTGGTGATGGGCGGAGGCGTCATTGGCTGCGAGTACGCCTCGATGTTCGCGGCCTTCGGCATCAAAGTGACGCTGCTCGACAGGCGCACCCACTTGCTGCGCTTCATTGACCAAGAAGTCGCGCACAACCTGCTGTTTCACATGCGCGCCAACGCGATGACGCTGTGGCTGGGTGAAGAGCCGACGCGCGTCGCGGTAGAAGACAAGGTGGTGGTGACCGAACTGAAAAGTGGCAAACGCATCGAGTCAGATGTGCTGCTTTACGCCATGGGCCGCACGCCCAATACCGCGGGTCTTCACCTCGAGTCGGTGGGCATCGCGCTCGACAACCAGGGGCAAGTTCCCGTCAATACGCATTACCAAACCAAGATGCCGCACATTTACGCGGTGGGCGACGTGATTGGTTTTCCCGCGCTGGCGTCGACCTCGATGGAGCAAGGCCGGGTGGCGAGCGCGCACGCGTTTGGTTTGAGCGAAGCGGCGATGACGCCGACCTGGCCGTACGGCATTTACACGGTGCCTGAAGTGTCGACGGTGGGCAAAGGCGAAGAAGAGCTCACCGAGGCGAAGGTGCCGTACGAAGTGGGCCGCGCCTTTTTCAAAGAAATCGCCAAGGGCCAAATCGTGGGCGACTTGGAAGGGCTGCTGAAGCTTGTCTTTCACCGCGAGACGCACGAGTTGCTCGGTGTGCACATCATTGGCGAAGGCGCGACGGAGCTGGTGCACATTGGCCAAGTGGTGATGGGCTTCAAAGGCAAGGTCGATTTTTTTGTCAGCAATGTCTTTAATTACCCGACGCTGGCCGAGTGCTACCGCGTGGCTGCTTTAGACGGGTTGAATCGCTTGGGAAAAAAGCGCACGCCAATCGCAGGCGTGCCGTAAGAGCCGGGCGGTCTCAAGCAGTCATCGCGACAGCGCAATGACCGCGGCCTGTGCCTTCTTTGCCCAGCTGCGAAATTTTGCGCTGAGCCCAGTTGAGCCGGCGACTTTGCCCAAGTAGTGCGCCGCGGTGTCAGCCGCGTCTGCCCACACATCGAGCGTGTCGGCGGTGGGGCCGCGCGGCTCGAAGGGTCTCTCGACGACGGTGGTCTGCACGGGCGCCAAAAGCATGGGCAGCATGTCGTAGACGGGGCAGAGCGACCATTTGCCGGTGCCGTCGTCGAAGAAACTGATGTTGCCGAGGTGGCGGTCGCTGTTGCCGATGAGCTGGCCGAAGACATCGAGCCAACGCAGGCGGCGCGCGTCAGCAGAAGTGCACCGCCCCTCTTGCTCCAGTCGCAGCGACAACGAGGTCCAGTTGCCGCCGGCGCCAAAGTATTCATTGTCGAGAGCGAAAAGAGAAAGCATGCCGCGTCGGCCGCGCAGTCCGATGCGGTCGAAGCGCTCCACCACGAGAAAGCGCATGCCTTCACGGTCGACCAGCCGTGAAGCGGCAGAGGGTATTTGCCGGTTGGAAAGAACTTCAAGCGCGAGGTGCTCACAGGCCAAAAGGTCTCTCCACCGCCCAGCGGCCGCGCTCGTGTCGCCGGCGGCGAACTTCACGATGCAATGCTTGCCTTCAACGAGTGCCAGAAACTTGGGCTGGTCGCCCCCGGCCGATGAGCCAGCGCGCATCAGCACCGATTGATGCGCTCGTTGCGGAAAATCAGAAAGCGAAAGTGGCTCGGCCCGCGTCGCCAGCCAGCGGTCGAGCGACTCTTTCCCGAAAATGACGTTGCCCACGCAGTCTTCTCCACGGCGGGCGAGGGCCAAGAGTTGGTGATTGTCTGTCCAGTCGGTGACACGTGGCGGGAGCTTTAGCTCGGGGTATCGCGTGGCGAAGTCGTAGCCCAGGTAACCCTGGGGGCCCATGTCGGCTGCCCAGGGAGGAAGCCCTTCGAAGAGCTCACCTGTGTGCCCGGTTTCGAGCCAGTGGGCCCCTCGCGCGAGAAAGCGCAAGGTGCCGGCGGGCTCGACTTTTCCGGTCGGTGAAATTCGATACACGGCAGACGCCGCGCCCAACCCTTCGACCGTTCGTGTCAATGAGTAGCGAGCAGAACGGGTTCGCCCCATGCGCAGCACTTTGCCGTTGGTCTTCGTCACCCATCTTCCGAGTGTCGGCGCGCTGACCTTCAATGCGCGGCTGAGCGACGCGCCGTCGGTGATGCCGACCCGCTGTAGCTCAGAGAGAAGACCGTCGATGGTGGCCATGTTTGAAATAATATGTGAAATAAATAAACATCGATTTTAGCTCATAACAACATGATATTTCTAGGCTATTATTGCGATAAGCATTTACTTTGAAATAATTACGAAAAGACAATTTCACGTTTGGTCAGCGTGCGGGGCTTAAGTGCCAATGCGAGGAGCTTGTGTTTTGATTGCGCGTGCCTGTGACCATTCAACGTTCTGTTATCGGTTTGCTGTGGTGTTTGGTGCTCTCGTCGCCGCTAGCGTGGAGCGCCAATTATTACGTCGCCACCACTGGCGATGACAGCAACGCGGGAACGCAAGCCGCTCCGTGGAAAACTTTTGCCAAAGCGGCGCAAGTCGCGGGAGCGGGTGACACCGTCTATTTCCGCGCGGGCGTGTACCCAGGTTACGTGCAGTTGGCGAAGAGCGGTAACGCGGCGAACCCGATTACCTTTCAAGCGTACGCGGGCGAAACGGCAATCATCGACGGCTCGGGGCGCACCACCAACATCGCAGATCCGTGGCAAGCGTCTGATGCGCTCATTCACGTGAGTGGCGACTATGTGACGATTCGCGGGTTGGAAATTCGTAACGCCGCCACCTTTGGCATTTATGTCAATGGCGATTACGTGGTGGTCGACCAAGTGCACGCGCACCACGGTTACTTCGCTGGCGTCTATTTCTACATGGTGTCGTACGGCAGGGTAAGCAACTCGGTGCTGCACGATTTTTACGATTACGGAATGGGCGGTATCGGCGGTGGCGGCAATGCCGATTGCTTGGGCAGCTCAGCCAGCAACACGCCGACCCAGGTTTACGGCTACCACCTTTTCAAAAATAACCACCTCTACAACTGCTCCGACGACGGCATCGACACTTGGACCAGCCAGTTCAACACCATCGAAGGCAACGTGGTTCACCACGCAGGTTATTCCAACGCGAGCAACGGTGGCTCCAACTCGATGAACGAGCCTATCGGCAATGGCAATGGCTTCAAGCTCGGTACGGGCGGCAACAACATTGTGCGCAACAACGTCGCATACGACAACCTCGCCACGGGCTTCGATGACAATTCGGGCAGTGGTACCCTTTTGCTCAATAACACCGCGTTCAACACCAACGTCACCTTCGCGCTCTACACGGCAGGTAACACCGCGAAAAACAACTTGGGTGTGGGAGGTAGCCCGCTGCTCGGCGGCAACCCGGTTCAAGCGGCCAACAGCTGGAACTTGAACATCACCAACCCGCAGTTCGTAAGTACCGACCCGGCTTCACCGAATTTTTTGCGACTGTCGATGGGCAGCCCCGCCATTGATGTAGGCGTCGACGTCGGTTTGCCTTTCAACGGCACCGCTCCAGATTTGGGAGCGTTCGAGTTTGCGCCGGTGGTCGATGTAGCGCCCGGCCCCCCGAGCAATCTACAAGCGAAATAATGGCGCTCACCCCCGAGCAAGAAGCGACGCTGCTCCAGTTGTTTCCCATGGCGAAGGGCCGGCCCGATGCTTCATTCGTCGGCGTGCAGGCGCTGCTCGATGCTGAACGGTGGCGGCGTGGAGAAGCTGACCATGTGAGCGGCGCCGCGCACGCGTTGGCGCTGACGCAGGGCAGTTTGTTGAAAGAGGAGTACGACTTGTCGACGCACGGGCACCACCCAGGCTGGGTCATCGGCGCGGTGGTAGTGGACATTCGCGAATTGACGCTGGTGAACATGCGGCACGGGTTTGCCACCGGAGACGCAGTGCTGCGAGCGACTGCCCAAGCGCTGCAAAGCTTCGCCCCGAAAGCCAAAGTGGTGCGCATTCACAGCGACGCTTTCGCGGTGTTGTTCGGGCCAATGTCTGAGCAGCCAGTAACGCTCGAGCTCGCGGAGCAAATGCGCGCGAAGTTGACGAAAGACGCGCCGGTGTTGTCGCCTCCCCTCGTGTTTTCGATGGCGACGGTGGAACTGACGCTGGTGTCGCCCTCGCACTGGCAGGTGATGGGCCCTTTGGTTTGGGCTGAATGCGAGCGCGCCCTGGTGATGGAGCAGCGGGCCGGCCCGCTTGGCGTGCAAAGACGGCGCATCGAGCTTGAGGGGGCCGTGGTGTTGCCTGGCCCGTAGCGCTTTTTTTGCACCTGCCACCTGGGTACGGGGTTTGTCGCCCGAACCCTTTGCTGGAAGGAACTTGAAAATGAAGAAGCTCATGGTGCTACTCGCTGCCGTGTCTGCCGTTCCCTCTTTTGCCGCTGACTACAAGTGCAACGGCGAGCACGTCGAAAAGGGTGGCTCCACGCAGTACACAGTGAAGACGTCGGGCGCTGACTACACGGTTGAAAAGGGCGGCTCGACCAAGGGTAAAGCGGTGAAGCGCAATTCGAAGCTCTATGTCGAAGTGGGCGGTAGCACTGTCGCCACCATCGAGAACGGTAAAATTGAAAAGGGTGGCTCGAGCTGGGCCACGGTGAGCGACGCGCAGCGCATTTACGACTGCCCTGGCGACATCGCCGCCACGCTCTGGGTGTTGGACCAGGCCGGCAAGCTGTAGTCTCAGATTTTTGAGGGCACGGTGGTTTTCTCTTGGCCTTCGTTGGGCAGACCACTGTTTCTGCGAGGGAACCTTAAGGGCATGTGCTATGCACGGCGTGGCGCATGCTTTCTTTTCGCCAGTCGCTTCTGTGCATTGTCGCTTTCGCTCTTTTGGGTTGTGGCCCCCAGGTAACCACGCAGCCAGATGCGGGCACCGGCGAAGTGCCTGATGCGGGCAATGCGTGCATCGATGCTTGTGTCGACGGGGCGCATCGGTGCGGCGCGAATGGCCCAGAAGTGTGTGCACGCACCAACGGCTGCTGGGGGTGGCAAGCGTCGGCTGCTTGCGGTGCCAGCGAAAAATGTTTCGAAGGCGCGTGCGTCAACTGCGCTGGTGCGAGCGGTACGTTCTCGGCTCAGCCTTTCGATTCACAAGGCGAGACGCGGCGATACTTCGCCCACGTGCCGTCGACGTACCAGTGCGATGCCGCTCCCTGGGCCTTGTGGGTTGATTTTCACGGCACCGGTGGAGGCGATTCTGATGCTCCGGTCGAGGAGTACTATGTCACCCAGCCTTTCATTGACTTGGCCGACGCTGAGCACTTCATTTTGGTGCGGCCGCGCTCGCGCTCGAAGGTGGTCGACGCCAGCCATGTTTTTCAGTGGGACATCAACCCCGGTGATTTGAGCAAGAACGTGGTTTATGCCCGGGCGCTCATCGCTGACTTTCGTGCGCGCTACCACGTTGACCCCAAGCGCATTTACGTTTCAGGTTTTTCCAACGGCACCAACCTGGCGGCGCAATTTCTGTCTGACGCGCCGACGCTGGCGCATGGCGTCGCGGTGCACGCGGGAGGCCTGTGGGACAAGCCCGTTCGCGGTGCTTTCGGCGCCGACGCACCGCGCGTGTACGCCTCCACTGGTTTTCGCGACTACATGCACGCGTACCAGGCGCAACTCGTTCGCTATCTCGAAGAACGCAGCTTTCCCATGGCGAACCTGTGGCAGCGCGAAGGCGACATTGGGCACGACCTCTATTCGTGGCAGCTCGCCGAAACCTGGCGTTGGTTCGAGCAGGGTGACCGGCCGGCCGCGCAGGCGCTCGCCGCGGGTTGGGTGAAAGAATCTGTCCAGACGGGGCAGTCGCTGTTGCAACTGGCTTCGTTGCCGACTGGAGAACGTTTCGCTGCGGCTACTGGCGGGCTGCTGTTTCGTCGAGGCGCCGATGGCGTTTGGTCGACGGTGGCCAACTTCACGCAAGGGCCAAATTTTACCGACCTCTGCTTCACCGCCGACGGCCGTGGTGTCGTGGTCGGAGAAGGCGAAGTGGCGAGCACTGCCAACAATGGCCTTACTTGGACGCTCGAGCCTCGCGCCGCAGAATTTGGCGCAATGAACTTTGGCTTCAGCTATCTCAACGCGGTGGGTTGCCAGGGTACGCGCGTCACCGGAGGAGGCTATTGGACGGGTGTCACCCGCATGGGTAACGCAGCGTGGGCCGCGGCGGGTTTTGCGTCACAATTTGATTACCCCTCACAAGTGGCGGCGGTGGTGCCGGGCCCCAGCGGCCGTTGGGTCGCCACCGGCTATAACACTTACGTCGGTGCGAGCGATGACGGTGTCGCCTTCACGCCGCTATCGGTCAAAGGGGCAGACTGGTTCACCGACGCCGCCGCAGCCGCCGGTGGACTGTGGGTGGTGGTGGGCGACCACGGCACGATTCTTCGTTCTACCGACGACGCAAAGTCGTTCGCCCCGGTGCCGAAACCGGGTACTGAAGACTTGTACGCTGTCGAGTTTGCCGATGCCTCGCTCGGCATGGCGGTGGGAGCACACGGCACTGCGCTGCTCACCCGCGACGGAGGGCTCACGTGGACGGTTGTCTCTACCGGGCTCGACGCGATGTTGAGCGATGTGAGCTGGCTTGATGCACACACCGCGTTGGTGGTGGGTGAAGCGGGGCTGGCGCTACGGTATTCAGTGCCGTGAATTTCGGTGTCAGACTTTACATATTGTCGTTCGGGCCCCGTGCAGTGGGTCAAAGCGAACGACAACATGTAAAGTCTGACACCGACCTCAACTCACGGTACCATCACCGCTGTGAAGCCCCTTGACCCTCATGCGTGCGACGCTCTCGACCTCAGGTCGGTGTGGCGAACGCATTACCCAAGCACGGGACCCGCCTGGGAAGCGCTGTTAGACACGGGAATAGACGTCACACAGCTGCTGTACAACTTGAGCCTGACGCCTGAGCAGCGCCTGTTACAACTTGACGAGTTGACTCGGGTATTCGAACAAGTGCATGGCGCGGCCTTCGCAAAAAAGCCCTGAACTCCTTCGCCGTCTTCTCGACGCTGAAGTCGACTTGCTCGTCGTCGGAGGCGTCGCGGCCGTGGCTTGGGGTTCGACTCAATTCACCAAAGACCTCGACGTGACGTTGCCGTTCACTGTCGAAAACTTGCGGCGGGTGCTCACAGCGATTTCGCCTCTTCGGCCACGCTTTTATCAATCGATGGGCCAACCGCTTGGCGACAGAACTGGCGAAGACCTCGCCACGTTTCGAAACCTCTACCTAGAAACTGAGCTGGGAATCATCGATATGCTCGGTCAGGTGCCGCCCCTGGGTGATTACGCAACCCTCGCGGCGAGAGCGAAACGTGTCGAGTTGTTCGGCCGTGAATGCAGAATCTTGTCACTGGACGACCTCATTGCCGTGAAGGAATTTGTCCGGCGGCCCAAAGACCTGCTGGTGGCCACAGAGTTACGGGCGATTCGCGAGCAGAACCAAGTAGCGAAAATCTAATTCGGTGACACCGACCTCATCTTCCTCGACGGCGGGCTCGGCTCTGCCCTAAAGGGCCCTCATGCGCTCAAAAATATTCGCTCTGCTTGGCCTCGTGCTGTCGGCGTGCGCCACCACGCCTGTCGGCTCTGACTCGGCCAAGGCCCATTCGGCCGCGTTGCCTCAAGAGACGCACTTTGCCGAGCTGCACCAGCTGACGTTCGGTGGAGAAAACGCTGAAGCGTACTGGTCATTCGACGGCAATAGCCTCTCGCTGCAAGCGCACGAAGGCCATGACACCTGCGACCGCATTTTTCACATGAAGGTGCTCGAAGGCGGCCAACCCGTGTCAAACCCAGCGAAGGTTCCCGTGTCTTCGGGCAAGGGCGCCACCACCTGCGCCCACTATTTCCCCGGTGACAAAGAAGTGCTCTTCGCGTCTACCCACTTGGGCGGAGACGCCTGCCCACCCAAACCCGACATGAGCATGGGTTACGTGTGGGCGCTCTACGACAGCTACGACATTTTTAAAGCCAACATCGACGGCACCGGCCTGACGCAGCTCACCACAGAAAAGGGTTATGACGCCGAAGGCACGGTGTGCAGCAAAGACGGCTCTATCATCTTCACGTCTGACCGCGACGGCGACATCGAGCTGTACCGCATGGACAAAGACGGCAAGAACGTGAAGCGGCTGACCTTCGAGCCCGGTTACGACGGCGGCGCGTTCTTTAACCACGACTGCTCGAAAATCGTGTGGCGCGCGTCGCGCCCCAAAGCAGGCAAAGAGCTTGACGACTACCAAGCCTTGCTCGCCAAAGGGTTGGTGAAGCCGTCGAAGCTCGAGCTGTACGTGGCCAACGCCGACGGCAGCGACGCGCGGCAGTTGACGTACTTCAACGTCGCGACCTTCGCTCCCTTCTGGTTCCCCCACCAAAACCGCATCATCTTCTCGTCGAATTACCCTGACGCGCGCGGCCGTGAATTCGACTTGTGGGCCATTGACGCTGATGGCACCCACCTGGAGCGCATTACCTATTCGAAAGGCTTCGACGGTTTCCCCATGTTCTCGCCCGATGGCAAGTGGCTGGCTTTTTCGAGCAACCGGGCCACTGCTGAAGGTAAGCGCGACACCAATGTTTTTCTCGCGCGCTGGGCTGACACCAAGCCGGCGGTCGAAAAGCCGAGCGCCGCTGACCGCATTGCCGCTGACGTGGCATGGCTCGCCGCGCCTGAGCGCCAGGGGCGAGGGGTGGGCACGGCAGGGCTGGCCGCCGCGGGCGAGTGGTTAGAAAGGCAGTACGCCGCGATGGGTTTAGAGGCCGCCGGCGACAACGGCACTTTTCGCCAAGCGTTTCAGGTGACGACCTCGGTGAAGCAAGCCGACGCGAGCAGCGTGAAGGTCGGCAAAGACACCGTACCCAAAGACAACTACGTACCAATGGGTTTTTCGGCGCAGGGCAAGATGAAGGGTAAAGCAGTGCTCGCGGGCTGGGGCATTACCGACGAAGCGCTCGGCCTCGACGACTACCAGGGCATTTCGGTGAAGGGCAAATGGGTGGTGGTGAAGCGCTTTGCGCCCGAGCACCCCAAGCTCAACACCACTGACGCGCAGCGCAGCGCGGGAGATTTGCGCAAGAAAGCTTTCGTGGCGCGCTCCAAGGGCGCGGTGGGCATGATTGTCGTCGACATGCCAGAACCCGCGGGCACGTTGCCGAAAGATTTCAAGTTGCCGCCTGAGGCTCCGTTGCCCACGTTGCACCCTGAAGGCACGGGCGACGCGGGTATACCCGTGTTGGTGGTGAAGCGCGCGGTGCTCGAGAAAGACTGGAGCAAGCTGACGAAGGGCCAAGCCATCGACGTGGCGCTCGACTTGGCGCTCGAGTTTCAAAAGACTGACGCATTCAACGTGGTGGCGGTGCTGAAGGCGAAGATGCCGAGCGGGCAGCCTCCGGTGATTGTGGGTGCGCATTATGATCACCTGGGTTTCGGCGGCCGTGACTCGTTGGCACCCGACAAGCACGAAGCGCACGTGGGCGCCGACGACAACGCGTCGGGTACCGCGGCGCTGCTCGAGATTGCGCGACAGTTGGTGGCGGTGCGCGACACCTTGAAGCGTGACGTGGTGTTCGCTTCGTTCTCGGGTGAAGAGACAGGCGTGCTGGGCTCGAGCCACGCGGTGGCGTCGCACGCTGACTGGGTGAAGCCCGGCGGCGTGATGATGAACTTAGACATGGTGGGCCGTTTGCGCGGCAACACCTTGAACGTGTTGGGCAGTGAGAGCGCTGAAGAATGGAAAGGCCTTGTCACGCAGGCGTGCGACGAAGCGCGGGTGCGTTGCACCGCGAGCGGCGATGGCTACGGCCCCAGCGACCACATGCCGTTCTACACAGCGGGTGTGCCGGTGCTGCACTTCTTCACCGGAGCGCATTCGGACTACCACAAGCCTTCTGATACGGCCGACAAGGTGAATGCCGCAGGGGCAGGGCAGGTGGCGCAAATTGTGGCGACCCTGGCGCAGAAGATTCAAGAAACGAAGCTCACCTTCAAGAAGTCGCATGACCCGGTGCCGCGCGGCGACGTGCGTTCGTTCAATGCGTCGCTGGGTACGGTGCCTGACTACGGTGGCCCTCCCCAGGGTCTGAAGGGCGTTTTGCTCGCCGATGTGCGGCCAGGTGGCGGGGCGGAAAAAGGCGGCCTAAAGCGCGGCGATGTGCTGGTGCGCTTGGGTAAGAACGTGGTCGGCAGCGTGGAAGACTTGATGTTCGTGCTGCAGCAGTCGAAGCCCGGTGAAACAGTGACCGCGGTGGTGGTGCGTGACGGCAAGGAGCTGCCGCTCGAGGTGACGTTTCAAGA
>JAIBBR010000021.1 GCA_019694575.1 Myxococcaceae bacterium | reverse complement strand
TTGCCGCAACGCGCTGATCCACGAGCCAGAAAAAAAGCAAGCGATGAGCGACTTGCTCAGTTGGCTTGACGCACACAGCAAAGCAGGTTGCTTGCGTGTCCCACCTCGTCTTGGGGCAAGATAACCGCCACTTCTCGTGACTGACGCCAGCAAAAAGAACCCTCCCCCGCCTTTGGGTGCACCGACTTCGGGCGAACGCCCGCGCGCTCCCAGCTTCGAAGAGCTGCAGCGACAAAAAGACAAAGACGTGAGCTTGGCCACCCATTTGGCCGTCACCCAACCCGGTTACCCCGGGCCGTTTTCACCAGCAAAAGCCAGCGCGGCACCGGCCCCCAAAGAAACGCCCGTCTATAAAACGGCGCCACCGCCGCTGCGGCATGCGCCGCCTCCGTTGGGTCGCGTGGCCACCCCGGTGCCGCCTTCGGGCAACTTGAAGACACCTGTGCCGCGCCAGCCGCCCAAGCCAACACAAACCTCGATGGGCAGCATCACCACCCTGCCTGACGCGCAGAGCCCCTTCGTCGCCACGCTCGATGAAACGCCCAGCGGCGGCGCGCGCATTTTGGCCACGCCGACTTTTTCGACTGCACCGTCGGCCAGTCACGCCGACGAGACGCTCGATGAAACAGTCGAAAAGCCCCTCCACGCAGTCGTCGAGAACGTGCAGGTCATCGCCAGCCCCGCTTCACTGCCCCGCCGCTTGGCCTCGTTCGCCATCGACGCCATGGTGCTGGGCAGCGCGGGGGTGACCTTTTTGATGGTCGCGGCGTCGGTGACCAAGGCCAAAAACCCTCCGGCGCAATTGGGCCTGTTCGACGCGTGGCTGTTTCGTCTCGGCGCTTGGCACGGGCTGGTGGTGGTGACGCTCTTTTTCACCGTGCTGCTCGCGCTGGCCTACTCCACGGTGGGCGCGTTTCTCTTTCAAGGCCGCACGCTAGGGCGCTTCTTCACCGGCTTGCGCCTGGTCGACAAACACGGCAATTCAATCAGCCCGGTGCACGCGCTGACACGCGCCACATTCTCTTTGGTGTCGCTGGCTCTTTTCTTCGCCGGCTTCTATCTCGCTTTCTTCGACCGGCGAGCACAGACGCTGCACGACAAGCTGGCATCGACCTTCGTCGTTCGTCTACAAGCCGTGGGCTCTTAAGGCACTTTCAATGCCCCGGCGACTCGCTCAACATCTGATTTCGCAGTCGCTCTTGCCGGCCGACCAGGTCGATGAGGCCTTGCGCAAGCTCGACGGCGACGACGTCGGCATCGACACGTTGCTGCTCGAGCTCGGCCACATTTCTGAAGCGGGCATGCTGCAAGCGTTGTCAGACGTTTCAGGGTACCGCCACGTCAACCTGGCCGACTTCGAGCCCAATGAAGAAGCAGCCGCCCTGTTGCCTTTGCGCATTGCCCAGCGGCTGAAGGTGGCTCCCCTTTCGGTGCAAGACAAGACTCTGCACTTGGTGGTGCCGTACCCCGTACCTGCCAAGCAGCTCAAAGAAGTCGAGTTTCTCATCGGCAAGAAACTCGAGCTGTGGGTAGGCCTCGAATGCCGCATTCGTGACTGGCTCTCGTGGCAGTACCACCAGCCGCTCGACGTGCGCTTTACCCGGTTGCTCGCGATGTTAGACCCTACGCGCCAAGCGGTGGCCGACGCCGTTGAAACATCAGACGTGGCCGAATCGCTCTCTGACGAAGTGATGGACCGCATCGCCAAAGGCTTCGTCGAAGAACCCGTGCTGTTGGTGAAGCGCAAAGGCACTCCGAGCGCTTCGGGCAATGCCCTCGCGGTGATGAACGTGCCACCCGACCACACCGTGGTCATCGACACCCGCGCCTATGAAGCCTTCGCCCGCGGCAAACACAGCGGCAGGGCTGAAACCGAACCGGTCGTCGACGACGGCGACACCACGGTGCTCGACATCAGCGCGTACGGCGCCTTTGCCCGCGAAGTGTCGAAAGACGACGTCACGCGCGCCGCGCCTCGCACGCCCCGCGAGGCCGAGCCGTCTGCCGAGCCTGAGCCGTGGTCTGTGCCTCCCAGCCACGCCCATGTTTCGCCGCCGTTGGGCGTGTTCTTTCCCGGCGGAGTGCTGCCTGCCGCCAAGCCGCGCCACGACGAATCAGTGCACGAGCAAAAAACAAAAGTCGCCGACACCCAGTGGGTGCGCGCCGCTCCCCCGCCCCGGCCTTCGAGTGCGCCTCCCCGTTTCGCCCACCGGCCACCGCCGCCTCCTCCACCTTCGGGGCCCTACCCTTTTGCCGCGCCGTTGCCTCCGCAGCAACCGCCGTCACCTTCGCTTTCGGCAGAAAATCACGAAGTTGATTTTTCAGACGTGGCGCCCCCACCGTCGGTTCCGCGGCCGGCGGCAAGAGCGAAACCGCCCGTCGACGACGAGCTCGATTTTTCAGATGTCGCGCCCAAGCCCACCGTGCCTCCCGCCCCGGCCTCATTCGAAATGGCACCGCCACCGTCGGCGCCGCCAGCCGCTGTCGAGGCGAAACCCAACATCGACGACGAGCTCGACTTTTCAGACGTGGCGCCCAAGCCCACCGTGCCACCCACGCGAGAAGCCGCGCTCAAAACACCGCCCACTGCCGCGGCGCTGGGCTTGGGGCCCACGCCGACCACCGAGCGAAATTTACTTGAGGCGCAGGGCGACGCTGCGCCTTACGCCCTTGGTGAAACGACCGCGCCGACCTTGTTGCACGCGCCCATCGCGCCGCACCCGTCGTTTCCCAGCCCGCCTCCAGCCAAAGCCACCCCCCACCCGCGGCCCACGCCGAAACCCATGGTGACGCCGCCACCTTCGTTCGAGCAGGCGCCCACGTCACCGCGAGTTCCATTGCCCCGGCCGTCAGTGCCTCCCGCGCTGCAGGTCTACGCGCAAGAATGGACACTCACCCAGGCCCGCGCCGCGCTCAAGGCTTCGACGCACGAGCGCGACAAGCTGATTCACACCGTCATGTTGTACGGCCGGCGTACGTTCGATTTCGTCGGTTTTTTTTCAGTCAGCAAGGGCGCGGCACAAGGCTTCGAGGCGATGACCGACGGCGAATTGCCGGCGATGCGGCAAATTTCGATTCCGCTCGACGCGGCGAGCGTGTTTCGCACCATTACGCTCACCCGCGGCAGCTACGTGGGGCCGCTGCCGCCCGACAGCCTTTCGAAACAGTACTTGCAGCTCTTCGGCCGCGAGCCGCGTACCGTGTTCTTGTGCCCGGTAGAAGTGAAATCGAAATTGGTGGCGATTGTTTACGGCGACTGCGGCCACAAGCCGATGAGCCAGCGCAAGTTGTCTGACTTCATTTTGTTTTGCCAAGAGCTGCCGGCGGCCTTCAACGAGTTGATTTTGAAAAAACGGCAAGCGGCGAAAGGAGGGCCACCCATTTCCGCGCCGGTGCCTCCGCCCCTGCCACACCTGTCGCCCCCCACCCGCGCGACCGACGCCGACTGGTTCAACAGTTTGCTCGTCATGCTCACCGGGCCCGAAGTGAGTGCGCGCCGCCAAGCGCTCGAATGGCTAGAACGCACGCCAGCGGCTTCGGCGAAAGCGTTGGCTCAGCACTTTCCGGGCCCCACCGCGTGGTCCCGCCTGCCCGTGGTAGAGCTGCCCGAGGCCGACGAGCTAGGCCCCTTAGCGGGAGCGCTGAGCCGCTTGGGCCGTTTCGGCGCGCAAGCGTTGGCGCCACTGCTCGACGCTGAAGATTCTGACACGCGCTACTTGGCCCTGCTCACCGCCGGCTCACTGCCTTACGCCGAGCTCGTCGACGGCGTGTTGCGCGGTGTCTTCGACTTAGAGCCCGATATTTCATCGGCCGCCCGCACCGCCGCGGCACGGCTGAAAGGCTTGCCCGAGTTCCAAAAAAAAATTCCTCCCTTGCGCCAAGAGTTGGCGTCGAAAGACCCTCTGCGCCGCTCGCTGGCCGCCCGGGCGTTGGGCGGGCTGCATGACCGACTTTCGATTGACGGGCTCATCGGGCTTACTGCTTCTGACGACGCGATGTGCGCCGAGTCGGCCGCTGAAGCGCTCAAAGAAATCACCTGCGCCACTTTCGGAGTCGACCCCCGCGCGTGGACCTCGTGGTGGGCGGGCGCGCGTCAAAGGCGGCGGCTCGAGTGGTTGCTCGACGCGTTGGCAGCCGACGACTTCGATTCGAGGCTGTCGGCGATTGAAGAACTTTCTCTCGCATTTTCAGACAACCTGGGTTTCTTCGCCGACGGGCCGAAGCCCGAGCGTGAAGCGGCGCTGACGCGGTGGAAAAACTTCGTACAAGCACGGGGCGACTTCGACTTGTGAGCACCGCCCAGACGCCAGTTCTGTCGGTGGTGATGGCCACCTTCAACCGCCGCGAGCTGCTGTTGCGGTTGCTCTCGCAATTGTCTGCGCAGACATTGCCACCGCATTTGTTCGAAGTGGTGATTGTCGACGACGGCTCAGTCGAACCAGCGAGCAGCTTCATTCACCAAGACAATTACCCGTTTCACATTGAAGTGGTGCGGCAAGACAACGCGGGAGCCGCCGCCGCCCGTCACCGTGCCATCGAGCGCGCGCGGGCATCGCTGTTGGTCATCATCGACGACGACATGCAGGTGCCGAAAGCCTTTCTCGCGGAGCACGCCAAGCAGCACCCCAAAGGTTCGCGCCGGTTGGTGTTGGGCCGATTGAAAGCAGACCCCGCCATCGCGCACATGCCGTACTTCGAAAAATGGTACGCGGCGCTGCACGACAAAATGGCGTCAGACTTCGCGAGCGGGCAGCTCAAGTTGACTGGCAACAACGTGTACACGGGCAACGTCTCGTTGCGCCGCGAAGACTATTGGGCGGTGGGCGGCTTCGATTTTTCGATGAAACGCGCCGAAGACATTGAGCTGGGGTTGAAGCTCGAGCATTCAGGTGTCGAGCTGCACTACGCACCCGACGCGTACACGCTGCACGGGTCTGACCACACCAGTGAAGACGTGTGGCTGAAGCGAGCGTTTCTCTACGGTGTTTATTTTTCGCGCATTCACCAAAAGCACCCAGAAGCGCCGCACGCTGACCCCTGGCGCTTTCTCTTCGAAATGAAGTGGGTAGCGCGGCCCTTTCTCACCGTGGCCACGGTGGCGCCCCAGGCTTCACAGCCGATATCGCACGCGGCGCGCGCGGCGGTGAAATGGGCTGACAAACTGGGTTTAGACCGGGTGGCCCACATGGGTTCTTCGGTGGTGTACACGATGGAATATTGCCGGGGCGCACGCGACGAAGCGGGCTCGCTGAGCAACGCGGCGCTGGGCATTTTGAATTGTTGGCGCAGCCGGCACGATTAACCTCGATGCCGGGCCACAAAAACCGCGGCCATTTCGCCACAATCTGAAGCCAAGCTTTCGCAGCAGAGCTGAAGTACTGTCTTCACCCCTGTGAGTGCTTTTGCGCCCCAAGGTGTTGACCCCTTCATGCCCAGACCTTCTTCCCAACTGCGTTGGCCGCTGTGGTTGTTTTGGGTTTTCGCGCTCGGTTGCCGTCAGGGCCACGCCGAGAGCAGCGCCGCGCCGGCCGCACCGCGCACCGGGCCTTTGAAAGTGGCCGAGACTGCGTACAAGCAAGGCACCCAAGACGGGTGGATGGACTTCGGCTGGTCTGCGCGCAAAGAAAACCCCCAAGGCCCGGCGTTGATGAACCTGGCCGATTACGGCGGGTGGATATTGGTGCGCACCCAGCCCACTGCTTCGGCAGGAGGCGTGGTGTTTCACGTCAAAGCGCCAGCCGACTGGGGCGATTTTCTCGAAGTGCGTCTCGACTTGAACGGCGCCAACGCGAAGATTTTTCCCCGGGTGAAGGTGCAGGGCAACCACAAGCGGGCGCTCAAAGACGGCTTCATTGAAGTCTTCGTACCGATGGAGGAGCTGAACCCCAAACAGTCGACGTTCGACCGCATCGTCATTTTTGCGTACAAGAAGGTCGACAGCGACTGGGTGGCCCTCGACAACGTGGCGCTCACCGTGGCGGGCCCGGTGGTGCCCAAAGTCGCCACCGCGAAAGGCTCTTTGAACCTCTCGGTGCAATGCAAACAGCGCTCGCACAAAATCAGCCCGCTGATTTACGGCATCGCGCTCTACCCGTGGAAAGACTCCGAGAGCCCGCACCAGTTTAAAATGGGCGCCACCGCCCGGCGTTGGGGCGGCAACCATGCCTCGCGCTACAACTGGAAATTGGGCGACGCGTGGAACGTGGCGAGCGATTACTTTTTCAAGAACGTCAGCTTGCTCAAGCCCGGGCAGACCTACGACAACTTCTTGCAAGACGACCTTGAGCACCACATGGCGTCGGCCGTGGTGATGCCGATGGTGGGCTGGGTGGCGAAAGACACCACGTCATTTTCTTTTCCCGTGTCGATGTACGGCCCACAAGCTGACAGCGAGCAAGCGAGCGGCGCAGGCAACGGTTTGTCGCCCGACGGCAAAGAGCTGCCCTCACCCAAGCCGACGCAGACCAGCGTGGCGGCGCCTCCTGAATTCATCGGCGAATGGGTGAAGGCGATTCGCGAGAAAGACGCCAAAGGCCGCGGCCGCAGCGTGCAGCAGTACATTCTCGATAACGAGCCGGGGCTTTGGCACGTCACCCATCGCGACGTGCACCCCGAACGGCTCTCGTACGATGAGCTGCTCAAAAAGACCATCGCCTATGGCACGGCGATTCGCAAAGCCGACCCTGAAGCGAGTATCGCCGGGCCCGCCGAGTGGGGTTGGTCGAACTATTTGTATTCGTCAGTCGACTTGAAGGCCGGCACCCTGGCCCGCCCCGACCGCCGCGCCCACGCCGACGAGCCGCTCACCGCCTGGTACCTGAAGAAGCTGTACGAGCACCAAAAAGCCACGGGCGTGAAAGTGCTCGACGTGTTGGATCTGCACTTTTACCCGCAGGCGTCAGGTGTGGGCATCGCCGAGAGCGGCGAGACGTCGCCAGAAAAAGCCGCGCTGCGCATTCGCACCACCCGCGCCCTGTGGGACCCAACGTACCGCGACGAATCGTGGATAGCCGAACCAGTGATGCTGATACCCCGCATGAAGAAGTGGATTATTGAGAACTACCCCGGCTTGGGCACTTCAATCGGCGAGTGGAATTTCGGCGCCGAAAACCACATGTCTGGAGGCCTTGCCACCGCTGAAGCGCTCGGCCGTTTCGGTGAGCAGAACCTGACGTCGGCTTTTTACTGGGCGTACCCTCCCAACCAGTCGCCGGCGTTTTATGCCTTTCACGCGTTTCGCAACTACGACGGCAAGGGCGGCCACTTTCAAGACTGGTCGCTCAAGACGAACGTACCCAAAGAGGCACCGGTTTCGCTCTTCGCTTCATCGAGTGAAGACGGCAAGAAAGTGGTGGCGGTGGTGTTGAACCTCGACCCCGACAGCGCCTTCGACGCCAATGTAAAGCTCGACGGCTGCGACGCTCCCACCGCGCGGAGGGTTTTCACTTATTCAGGCGAGCCCACAGGCTTCGGGTGGGCCAATCTTGAAGGGGTACAAAGCGCGGTGAAAATGAAGCCCTATTCTATCAACGTGGTGGAATGGACCTTCGAGAAGTAGCGCCTTTTCGAAAGCGACAATTGTGTTCAAAGACCTTTTCAACGACGCACTGAATTTGGCCCAGGCTGAAAGCGGCACCACCGACCGCAAGGCGTTGATGCATGCGGTGCTCGGCACCGACTCGTACCGAATTTTGGCGCTCAACCGGGCGCGTGAAGCGGCGCGGCGGTTTCATGTGCCGCTGGTAAACCATGCGCTGCGCGTGGTGCAAACCGCGGTGCTGGGCATTGAAATCGGCAAAGACGTCACCATCGGCAAAGGCGTTTATTTCGTGCACCCGCTCGGGGTGGTGATTGGCGGCAACGCCCGCGTCGGCGACCGGGTGCGCTTCTACGGCAACAACACCGTGGGCACCGCGAAAGACAACGGGTACCCAGTCATCGAAGACGACGTGTGGGTTGGCGCGGGTGCCCGCATTTTGGGGCCCATTCGCATCGGAGCGCGCTCGCGCATTGGCGCCAACGCGGTGGTGCTCACCGACGTGCCAGCTGACCATGTGGCGGTGGGCATACCGGCCAAAGTGTTCCCCAAGACAGACAAGGACTAGGACTAAGAGCGGCGCCACGCGATGATTAAGCTCTTGATGCTCTCATCGTTGATGATGATGGTGGCGCTGCCAATTCGCGCTGCCAACACCAAGAGCCCCATGGTGGGGTTGCGCCGCGCTTTCTGGCAAGTGCTGCTCTACAACGTCTTCTATTGGGTGGCGGTCGTCTACCTGTACTTCATCGTCTATTTGAAGCGTGACCCCACCGACTTGTTGAACAGCTCGGTGCACCAATGAGCGGCGCCACCGCTACGCTGAAGTCTGCCGCTTCTTCACTGTGGTTGATGGCAACGGGAGGCATCGCCCTGTTGGTGGCGCTGGCGTCGCTGGTGCTCTTCGACGGCAACCCGGTGTTGATGTTGGCGGTGCCCCTGGCGGTGGCGGGCGTTTTCGCGGTGCGGGCTTTGCCCCTGCGCACCACGGTGCTCGGGCTGCTCTTTTTGGAGCTGCTTTGTGAGGGGCTCGAAGTCACGCTCTCAGGCTATTGGGACGTGCCGCTGCAACCCCTGGCGCGCTTGTTGCTCGTCAATTTGAACGCGGTCACCGGCATTGGGCCGTTGCGCGCGTCGTTCATCGACTTGGCGTGCATTGGGTTGTGGTTGGCGTCGCGTTTCAAGAAGAACCCCGACGTCATGCCGGTGTCGCCCGTGGGCTCCATTCGCATGGTGCACATCGCGCTCTTCGTCACCTTGGGCACGCTGGGAGCGCTGTGGGTGTTGGGCGTGGCGCAAGGCGGCAACCCCAACGAAGCGCTCTGGCAGTTTCGACAAGTGGCGATGTTTCCCTTTCGGGCGTTTCTTTTTTTGAGCGCGCTCGACGGCAGCACGGCAGAGCTGAAGCTGATTGCGAAAGTGGCCATTGTGGCCGCGGCCATCAAGTCGGTGATTGGCTTCTACTTTCTGTACGGCGTGGTGTACCCCGCGGGCAAGTACGTCGAGTTCACCACGTCGCATTCCGACACGGCGCTGTTCATTCCGCTCCTCGCCATGGCGTTCAACGTGTTTTGGGAAGACCCGCGTTGGCCGCGCGTGCGGCGGTTGCTGGTGTGGTTGCCGCTCGTCACCTACGGCATGGTGCTCAATGACCGGCGCCTCGCCTATGTCAGCTTGGGTGGGGCCATCATTTGCACTTTCTTGATGTCTCCGTGGTCACGCATCAAGCGCAGCGTGGTGCGCACGTTAATTGTGTTGGCGCCAATTCTCTCGATGTACTTCGCCGTCGGCTGGGAGCAGAGCGGCCGCATTTGGTTCGGCGCGCAGCTGGTGAAGAGCATCGTCAAAGGTGACCAGGCGCAAGAGGGCGCCGACTACCGCGACATGGAAAATTTCAACGTGCTCTTCAGCTGGAGCGAGCACAGCCTTTTACCCTCGGGCTTTGGCCACAAGATGATTGAAGCCGTGTCGCTGCCTGACATTTCGCGCTTCATGCCCACCTACCAGTACCACCCGCACAACCAGTACCTCTGGTACATGACCATCGGCGGGCCCATCGGCTTCACGTTGCTTTTTTTCCCCTTGAGCTTTGCCTGTTTCTTGGCGGCGCGTACGTACCGGCTGGCCAAAGACCCGGTCGACCGGGCGGCTTGCCTCACCATACCCGCCATCGTCATCGTTTGTTTGAATCAGATTTACGGCGACATGGGCACGCTCAGCTACACGGTGTCATTCATGGCGGCGTTGGCCGTGGCCTTGGCGGTGAAGTTGGCCGTGCGCCATGGAGCGTGGCCGGCGACGGTGAAGAGCAAAGCGACTGCTGAGGGTTGAGCCTCAAGGTTGCTTTCGTCTGATATTATCGACAGTTTGTGGTATTTTGCCTAAAATATAAGACATGGGTCGTCGCGTACGAAAACCATACCCGCAAGCAAGCCGACAAATGGCCGCCCTGGGAGAGCGGCTGCGAATCGCGCGCCTGCGCCGCAAGCTGACCAGCGTCTTGTTTGCCGAGCGCATGGGAGTGTCGCGCGACACCTTGTACCGGTTGGAAAGAGGAGACCCCGGTATCTCGCTGGGAACCTATCTGCGGGCGCTGAGAGTCTTGGGGTTAGACCAAGACCTCGACCTGCTCGCGAAAGACGACGTGCTCGGGCGCCGGCTGCAAGACGAACGTTTGGGCTCACCCCGGCGCGGGGGTGGAGGCGACCATGGCCCGCGCTGACCGTGAAAGTGTCGACGTGGTGTTAGACGCCGCGGAGCTCTCACCGAGCCGGGCGATAGGTACGTTGCGTTTTTCAGCGTCGCGTAGCGATTTGTCGCCTTCGTTCGAGTACGACGCGGCTTGGCTCGCCGAGCGGGGGGCATTTTCAATTGACCCCCGCCTCGAGCTTTACCCCGGCGAACAGCACCCACCCTCGACAGCGCTCACGTTTGGCATTCTGCAAGACGCTTCGCCAGATCGTTGGGGCCGCACCCTGATGGAACGGCGTGAAGGCCTTTCGGCCCGAAAAGAAGGTCGAAAGGTTCGCCGCTTCGGTGAAATTGATTTTCTGCTGGGAGTTCATGACCTCTCGCGCTCTGGCGCCTTGCGGTTTCGGTCACAAACCACCGGAAACTATTTGCATGATTCGACCGAGCTCGCCGCTCCACCGGCCAACAGTCTGCGCGAGCTGGCCCACGTCAGCCGCAAGCTTGAAGAGCCGGGGGCAGACGACTCACCCGAATTCGAGCGCTGGCTCAGCATGCTCGTTGCGCCGGGAACCTCGTTGGGTGGTGCACGGCCCAAAGCGAGCTTTCTGGAAAGCAACAAACAACTCTGGTTGGGCAAGTTTCCCTCGCGAGAAGACCGCTACGACATCGGCGCGTGGGAAGTTGTGGTTCATGAGCTGGCGCGCAAGGCCAAGGTCGAAGTTCCTCGCGCTCGGCTGGAAAAACTGACCGCTCGTTACGGCACCTTCTGCGTCGAGCGCTTCGACCGAAACAAAGAGCATCGACGCATGTTCGCATCGGCGATGACGCTGTTAGATCGCCGCGACGGTGCCAACGCCAGCTACCTCGACATCGCGCAGCTCATCGCAGACCAAGGCGCGTCGAAACACGTCGAAGAAGACTTGGCGCACTCTTCCGTCGGGTGGTCTTCAACGTATTGGTATCGAATCGAGACGATCACCTGCGCAACCACGGCTTTCTCCGCACCGCTTCTGGCTGGCGGCTCGCTCCCGCCTTCGACCTCAACCCGAATTTAGACAAGCACGACCACGCGCTGCTCTTAGACGAAGCCAGCGCTGAGCCTCGCATCGACACGGTACTGGCAACCGCAGAATACTATCGGCTGTCGGCCAAGCGCGCTGGCGAGGTTGTTTCTAACGTCAACGCCATCGTGAAAACCTGGAAGACCATCGCGGCCTCTGTCGGCTTGGCCCGTGCTGAGATTCAACGCATGGCAGCCGCGTTCGAGCATCAGGTTTGAGTGGTAACAACTTCGCCCCCAAAGGGGCCGGCTGACTCTTTATGCTTGGCGGCGGCGTCGGGCGCTCTGCACTACCCGCTCTATTTTTTCGCCATCAAGCGGTTTTTCCAGCCATGGGCACGAGGTGCTGCTCAAAAATGCCCTCGCGTCTTCAGAGAACGCGCCACCGGTAATGAAGACGAAGCGCTTGGCCAGCTCCGGCCAACGCTCTGCCACCTGGCGGTAAAATTTCTCGCCGCTGACCTCGGGCATCATCAAGTCGCAGAGAATCAAGTCGAAGTCTTGCTGGCCTTCATTGAACCGCTGGGTGGCCACCGAAGCGCTCGAGGCATATTGTACGTTTTCTCGGGCGCCCAACGCGCGGCGAATGCCCCTCGCCACCAATTCGTCGTCGTCTACCACCAGCACCGAGAGCGCCGCTTGGCCAACGCGCAACGGAGCAACCAGCACTGACGGCACCGGCGTTTCGGCCCGCGGCGGGCTCGCCCGTGGCAAGGTGACGCGAAACACGCTGCCATGCCCAGGGCTCGACTGCACGTCGATGGTGCCTCCCAAGTCAGTCACGATGCCGTGGCAAATCGAAAGGCCCAGGCCCGTGCCCACCCCTACCGGTTTGGTGGTGTAGAAGGGGTCGAAAATTCGGCCCAGCTGTTCGGGCGACATGCCCACCCCGGTGTCGAAAATTTCAATCGTCACGTCGTCAGCTGTCGATTCAACGAGCACGTCGATGGTGTTTTTGTCGACCGCCCCGTCGGGTATCGCCTGCGCGGCGTTCACCAGCAGATTCAAAAACACCTGCCCCAACCGGCCCGGGTTGCCCTTCACCGGAGGAATGTTCTGGCAGTGTTTGTTCAACTGCGCGCGGTGGCGAATTTCGTTCCACCCCAGCTTGATGGCGCCATCGAGAATCTGGTCGACGTCGCAAGCGGTGACGTCGGTCTCGTTCGCGCGCGAAAATGTCTTCATGTCGCGCACGATGTCGCGCACCCGGGTGGCGCCTTCGAGCGACTCGCGCAGCGCTTGCTCCCACTCTTCGGTGTCGACACCCGCGGCCTGCACCTGCGCAGCCGCTTGGCGCAATTCACGCTGCAAAAAAGTGACGTTGTTGATGATGAATGACAGCGGGTTGTTGATTTCGTGCGCCACGCCGGCGGCCATGGTGCCCACCGACGCCAGCCGCTCTGCCACCTGCAAGCGCGCGTCGACGTTGCGTTGCTCAGACATGTCGCGCATCACCCACAGCACCGCGGGCGCGCCTTCGAAAATCACGTCTTGAATCACTTCGACTTCGAGGTTCGCGGCCAAGCCGTTGCGGCGCAGCCATTTCAACGCACGGCGAGGCGTGCTGGTTTCTCCCGGCTTCGACACCACCAGGTGCTGGTGCATGTGCTGCCGTTCAGCGGCATGCAACATGTTGAGCAGCGAACCACCCTCTAAATCTTTCGGCTCTCGCCCGAGCACCCGCGCCAAGGCGGTGTTGGCCAGCACCACCCGCGCGCCGCGCCGAATCATCGCGGGCAGGGGCATGCGTTCTACCAGCTCTCGAAACGCGTCGGCCTGTGTCAGCGGCCCAGTCGAAGGCGGGGTTACCAGGTGCATGGCGTCGTGTCCTGTCTCTCCCTTGTTGAGCTGAGCAAGGGGGGTGCCAGACATAGGCCTATCACTTCGAGGGGTTAGCGCGCCAAGAATAGGTCAAATTTGACCCATCTGGGTCTAGGGCTACCCGGCCCAGTCCATCGGAGCGGGCCGATGACACGTCGACACCAGTTTGCGCTGCACCCCCATGGCTTTGGGGTTCTGCAGCGACAACACAATCTCATTCACGTGCAACGAAAAGTCGGCCGAGATGCGGCACCCACGGTTTTGGGTCACCGCTTCGGCCACTTCGGCAATGCCGCGCGCCATGTCCATGCGGTTGGCGCCCTTCACCTTGAAACCGAAATCGACTTTGCGCACCAGTGGAACAGGCAGCATGCCCACTCCAATGCGGTGGGCGATGGCCAGGTGCTTCTCGGCTTTCAGCGCTACCCGGTTGCGCGGGTAAAAGCCGACGCTCGAACCGAAGTCCCAACATTCTTTGAGCGCCAAGATACCTTCGTCGCCAAACACGCGCAGGGCATGGTCATGCGGCGCATAGATGCTGCAGGTCAACCGCGCCACCACTCCGCTCGAAAACTCAATGCAGCCCACCGAAAAATCGGGAGTCGTCGGGGTTTCTTCAATGCCCTTGTCGTCGACCACCAGCGACGCAAAAGACGTCACCGATTTTGCCGGGCCAAAAAACGCGACCAATTGCGAGACGTAGTAGCCGGCGTGCTCCAAGGTGCAACCGACGTTGAACTCGTCGAGGTACGGCCAGGGCGCGCCCGATTCGCTGCGCCAATTTTTGTAGTCGAGCATGTGAATCGGCCCGTCATCGAGCTCGGCGTACACCAACCGCGGCTTGCCAATGCGCCCTTCGCGCAGCGCTTTGCCGAAGGTCTGCGCCGCTTCGCCCAAATGGGTGCAGGGAGCTCCGGCAATCAACTTGCCTTGCCGCCGCGCCAAGTCGACCAGCTTCACCGCTTGCTCGAAATCGGTAGCGAGCGGCTTCTCAGAATAAACGTGCTTCTTCGCTTCGAGCGCGCGCTTCGAGATTTCGTAGTGGCTTGAAGGGTTGGTGAGGTTCACCACCATGTCGATGCGCGAATCATCGAGCACCGCGTCGAGCGTGGGGGCCGTGGGCACGTCGTACATCTTCGAGAACGCTTCAGCCCGCTGCGGGTTCTTGTCATGCACCACCGCCAAATCGAGCTCGGCGTAATTCGCCAACGTGCGGGCGTAAATGTCAGCCACGTAGCCACAGCCAATGAAGGCCACGTTCATCGCGCCACCTCTGTGCTGGCGTGGCTTTTCCACGCGGCGAAAATGGCGTCGACGGTGTCGAGCACCGCAATTGATTCGTCGAGCGGCAGCACGCCACTTTCTAAATGGCCGTGGCGTAAGCACTCGTTGGCTTCGAGAATTTCGTGGGCAAAGCCATTGCCCGTGGCGAGCCGCACCGTGCGGGGCACCGCGACTTTCTTCGCCAGCTGCGCCACCGCGCGCAACGCCGACTGCTGCTTCAATTTGTCGACGATTGACGCTTTCTCGGCCCCCCCCGCCCCTTCGAGCAGCGGCGTGCGCGTCACCGAGAAACTCTCGGGCCGGTAGAGCGGCCCTTCCATATGGAGCGACGCTTCGGTGCCTTGCAGAAACGCGTCATTGCGGCAGGTGGTGCGAATGCTGGCGGTGATGACTGCTTGCACACCTTCGGCGAATGACAAGCTCGTCACGCTGTGCTCGTCGACTTGGGTGGACCCGTACACCACGTCACTCTTCACCCGCAGCGGTTTACCGAGCAGCGCGTGCACCAGTGAGATGGGGTAAACGCCCAAGTCGAGCAGGGCCCCTCCGGCGCGTTTGGGGTCGAACACCCGCTGCTGCGCGTCGATACGAAAGGGGAAGCCCAGGCTCGCTTCAACCTGCTTCACTGCGCCCAAGTGGCCTGACTTCACCGACTCCTTGAGCTCTTTGATGAGGGGCACGAAGCGCATCCACATGGCTTCCATGCAGAAGAGCTTTTTGGCACGGGCCACCGCGGCGATTTCGCGCGCGTCGGCGGCGTTGGTGGCGAAGGGTTTTTCTACCATCACGGCTTTGCCGTTGTTCAACAAGGCGAGCGCGTGCTCTTTGTGCTGCAAGTGCGGCGTGGCGACGTAAACGATGTCGAGGTCTGTGGCGGTGAAAAGCGCGTCGACGTCGCAGGCGCGCTCGATGCCGAAGGTGGCTTTGAAGCGTTCGGCGTTGCCGCGAGAACGTGAAGCGACGGCGATGAGGTCAGAGCCCGGCGCGTGCTTGACGCCTTCGCAGAAATCGCCCGAGACGGCCCCTGTACCTAAGATGCCCCAACGAATGCGACGCATGGAGCCACTTTTAGCCCCGTTGGCACCCAAGGTGCCGGACTTTCCGTGTTTGGGCTTTTAGCCGACGCGACGCACGCCGCTGGCTTCGCCGGCCAGCTCGCGCTTTAGGTACTGCACCACGCGCTGAAATGGGTCGAACCCGAACGCCGCGGCCACTGAGGGGCGCAGGTTAGAATTGGCGTTCACGTCGTAGAACACGCGCCGGCCGTCGCTGGTGTCGAGGTACTCGATGCCGCCCACGTCGAGCTTGCCGGCTTTGATGATTTGCTTGGCTTGTTCTACCGCTTCTTTCGGCACTTCGGGGTAGGGCAAAAATTTCGCCGCCACGGCCGCGGGTTGAATCACGCACACTTCAGCGCCATCAGGGTTTTTCGAGCCGCTTTCGGGGTGGCAGATTTCAGAGGGGCACAGGTTGAACTGGCCCGGTGCAATGACGCGCATGGCGTAGAGCAGTTCGCCACCCAAAAACTCGAGGCGAATGATGCCGTTTTCGGGTTCGTGCGGCAGGTATTCTTGCAGCAGCAACAGGTTGTCGGGCAGCCACAATTCAGGCTGGGTGGCGAGCAGGTGCTCGAGCTCGTTCAGGTTCTCGACCTTGTACATGCGCGCGCCGCTGCCGCCTTGGTTGGGCTTTAAAATCGCGGGAAAAGTGAGCTCGCTTTCGCGGGCGCGCAATGCCTTGGGGTCATTGAAGATAAATGAGCGCGGGTGCGGAATGCCCAGCTTCTGCATCAGGGCGACTTGGGTTGATTTCGAGAGCTCGAGGGCAAAGGGGCGCGAGCCGTTGAGCACGCGGGCTCCAGCGAGCTCGAGGTTTTCCATGAAGGCGAGCGCGAACGGCACCGAGCGGGCGTTGCCGCGTACGTAAGAGCTGGGGCTGGCTTGGTTGAAATAGAGCTGCGCTTGGGGCACGTCGTGGCCGCCGAAGCAGGCTGATTTCAAATCAAAAGGCTCGAAGGCGACTTTTGCTTCACGCAGCGCGGCGAACAACGGCTCTTGCCAAGAAGGGTGCTCGAAGAGGACCACCAAGGGAATCGAAAAAGAACGCTTACTCATGCGCTCTCTATAGGCCGGGTGGTGCCTCATTTGCCTGACGCTGCTACTCGCCCTCGAGACTTAATGGGTGAGAAACGGAAACATGGAAAGTCCGGCACCGGTTTTCTTCAGCCTCTTCACGGCTGTTCATGCGGTGCAAAAGTGTCAGTTGCCCGAACGCACCAGCACCAACGGCAGCGTCACCACCGTGTCTTCCGCTCCGCCCAACCGGGGAAACGGCCAACCGCGTACCGTGCGCAAAAGACACTGCTGAACCACCGCTGGCACTTGGCCCTGCACCACCGCCGCCCGACGCACTTTGCCGAGCGGCGAAATCGCCAACTCAATCTCGATGTGGGCACTCGCCTGCGCGTCATTCTTGAGCCACTTCTCGACGCACGGCTGCAGCGACGGGCGCCGGCTCGCCACCACCTCGGGAATCGAAGCGATGGCCGCAGAATTTTCAGGCAGCACTTGTTTTAGCGGTTTGGGTGGCACGAACGACGTACCGCCCACTTTCAATTCTACTTTCGAGCGCATTACCCGCGACTCACCGGGAAACCGCACGCCCACGTCATACGCACCCAACGGCAGCAACGCCGACAATGGCCCAGGCACAAACCCGCCGTCGCCGATTTGCACCATTGAACCTTGCGGCAGGCCATTCACATTCAGTACTTCCGCGCCTTCGCCCTTGGCCGCCACTGGAGCCTCCCACTCGCCCGCCACCGGCACCGCGCCCGGCGGCAGAGACCAACTATGCGGAGCTTCGACACGTTGCGCCTTCGCAAACGACGCGTCTTCGCTCACCATCACCGTGCCGCGCTTCACTTCAACCACCACTTGCGCCGCGGTCTTCACCACGCGAAACACCGCGTCGGTCGCCGAGAGCCACACCGGCTCACTGTAAAAGACATGCGCTTGGGTGCTCTTCACCTCCATCGCCCACTCGCCGTCAGAGCCCATGTCGAGCTGCGTCTTGCCGCCCACGACGCCCGAAGCCGTGGTCTTCACCACCACGCCCTGCGGCACCGACGACAACCACGCCGCACCCGAGCTCACCGTGAATGACACGCCCGGCTTCAACTGCACACCCGCTACCAACTCGACGCCATTCACCGTGACGTCGCCTTCGACCCGGTACGCCGCGAACGACACCGCTCGCCACACCGGCATCAACTTCGGCGCTTTCACCACCGTCTGCGCAGGCGCACGCTTCACCGGCTGCGCCACATACAACGCCAAGAGCAACCCCGCCGCCACGCCCAACAAACCCCAACCCCACAAAGGCCAACGCACCGTCACGGGCTGCTGCACCTGCTCCATCACCCGGTGCTCGACCCGCGCCAGCGCTTCGTCACTCAAGGTGTGCTTGCGAAAACCAGCGAGCAATTTCACCCGCCCAGTCGCCGCGCGCACTCGCCGTGCACACTCGATGCACACGGTCAAATGCGCCGGCCGCGCCCCACCGCGCGCCACAGAATCAATTTCTTCTTCTGACAAGTGCTCAGCCATCACTTGTCTCTTTCGCCCGCGAAAAACTCAGCCAACGCCGGGTCTGCCACCGCCAGCGCTTCGAGCTCACGCCGCGCGTAAAACAACCGCGTACGCACCGTGAGAATTGGCGTCTTCGTCACTTCAGCAATTTGCGCGTAGTCCATGCCCTGCAAGTCGTGCATCACCAGCACCGCGCGCTTCTTCGGCGCCAACTTTTGTAGCAAAGCTTCGACCCGCTGCTGCCGCTCATGGCTCAAGCTCACCTCGCCCGGGCCGGCCGCGGGGTCTACCACGTCGGGCACTTCTTCTACCGCGTCGACGCGGCGACGGCCGTGGCTGCGGCGCGCTTTCAATGCCACGTGCACCGCCACCCGGTACAACCAAGTGGTGAACGCGCTGCGCCCTTCAAAGCGCTTCAATGAACGAAACACCTCGACGAATACGTCTTGCACCACGTCTTCGAGCTCGGCGCTCGGCACCATGGGCGCCAACTGTGCAGCCACCCGGCGCGAATGCTGGCGGTACAACACACGAAAGGCTTCGGTGTCGCCCGCGCGGGCCCGCTCGAGCACGTCGGCCTGGCGCTGCGCAGCCACGGTAGGAGTTTGCCCCACGGCGCGAGCGTCTAATGCCGCGAATCCGCTCCTGTCCAGCAGTGCGAGGGTGAGAGGGTTGCCCACGACAGTTAAGTGCCCTCGCCCGCGCGCGGTGTTCAAATTTCTTCCCCGTGCTTATCGACTCCAAGCCTGGCGCCCGGCTCGGCTTCGGTACTAAAGACTGCGCGCGTGCTCCGTCTTTTACCCTGCGTCTTCCTCGCCGCGGCGCTTTCGAGCTGCTCGCAAAAGCCTTCGTTGAACCTCGCCGAGGGCTGCCAGCCGCTGCTCAACGGCTACGACTGCTTCATGCCGTACCCTTCAGACTTCTTTCGCGTCGCCGATGCCAGCCAAGCCACTGGCGGCAAAATCGAAGTGAAGCCGTCGGCGCGCATTACCACCGTCACCGGCACCAGCGCCGACGTGCACGGGTGGAAAACGATGGACGGGTTTTCTCCTGTCTCGACGCTGGTGTTCGGCTTTCACGCCGACGTCTCGAAGAATGGCTTCGTGACGCTGCTCGACGCACCCGAAAAAAGCCTCGAGAGCGAAAGCAACACCGTCATCATCGAAGCCTCAACCGGCAAACGCATTGCCCACTTCGTCGATTTAGACCCCCGCGCCACCGACCCGTTGCGCCGCGCGCTGGTAGTGCACCCCTACGTCGCCCTGGCCGAAAAGCAGCGCTACGTGGTCTTCGTGCACGGCGTCACTGACAACGCTGGGCAAAAGGTGCCGGCACCCGAAGGCTTTCAACGCCTGCGCGACGGCGAAAGCGCCGGCGACAGCAGCCTCGAAGCGCAGAAGAAGCGCTACGAAAACGACATTTTCCCCGCGCTGACCCAGGCGGGCATCGCGCGCCAAGACTTGCAACTGGCGTGGGACTTCACCGTGGGCAGCAACGACAGCGTCACCCGCGACCTGCTCAAAGTGCGTGAGCTGACCCTGGCGTGGCTGAAAACCAACACGCCCACTGTCACCATTACCGACGTCAAAGACACGCCCGACGACGACGTGTGGCGGCGCATTTACGGTAAAATCACCGTGCCGCTTTTTCTCACCAAGCCCGACCCCGGCTCGCGTCTCAACCGCGACGCGGCGGGTGAAGTCGTACAAAACGGCACCACTGAATTTCCGCTCTACGCCACTGTTCCCGCTTCGGTGAGAGACCAGTTTGGCCCCGGCCAAGTGCTCGCGTACGGCCACGGTTTCTTCGGCAGCGCCACCGACGTAGCGCACGACAACACCCGGGTGATGAGCCAGCACTTGAAGGCAGTCATGGTCGCCACCGACTGGTGGGGCATGTCACTGGCCGACGTGGGCAAAGTCGGAGACGGCCTCACCAGCTACCCCAACCGCGTGATGGACTTTTCAGACCGTGTCTCACAGGCAATGGCCAACTGGTTGGTGCTCACCTCGACTGTCGACACCCAGCTGAAAAACCTCGACGCCTTCAAACGCCCCAGCCAAATGGGCCTGCCTGGAGTGTCGATGAGCGCGGGTCAAAGCAACGCCGGCGCCAGCACTTTTCAGGGCCCTGTCGGCTACATCGGCTGCAGCCAAGGCCACATTCTGGGAGCGGTGATGACGTCGCTCAACCCAGACATTCACCGCGCGGTGCTCAACGTGGGAGGCGCGGGCTTCACCCACCTGATGATGCGCGCCCGGCCGTTCGACACGTACTTGGTGCTGCTCGGCATTTCGATAAAAGACCCGCTTGACCAACAAAAGTACCTCGCCACCTTGCAACGCCATTTCGACCGCTTTGACCCAGCGCTCTATGCACCCTATTTCTCGCAGACCGTGCTACCGGGTAACCCCAAAGACCGGCGCGTGCTGATGCAAATGGGCCTGGGCGACGTGCAGGTGCCAAACTTGGGCTCGCTGCTCCACGCGCGCATTCTCGATGTACCCGTGCTGACGCCCGCGCCCGTTGCTCCTTACGGCCTGCGCACGGTGATGGGGCCGTACGACGGTTCAGCCTTGGCCATTTACGACTTCGGCATCGACGTGAATGCCGTGTATCGCGACGCCAACCCCCAACCCGACGGTAACGCGGTGCATGACACGCTGCGCAATGTGCCCGCGGCGATGAGCCAAATGGAGCAGTTCTTTTCCACCGGCCAAATTCTCAGCCCCTGCACCGGCGCTTGTGACCCCGAATAAGGGCCGCCCTTAGGGTGCTGGTAGTTTGCCGCACATGACGTCGATTGACCCCAAAGGCGCTCCCAAGGCGCCCTCGCAGACACCCGCCGGGCCCGTGAGCCAGCCCGCGCGCGCGCAACCCCCTACGGTGCCGCCCGCCAAACCCAGCCCCAGCCATTGGAGGCCGTCTGCCAAGCCCATTCGCCCCGCCGAGCTCGAAGCGCTGAAGGCCGAGAACGTCAGCCTGGTGAAGCTGATTGGCCGCGACCTCGAAGCGTCGCTCGACAATGTACTCAGCTATTTGCGCAACCCCGCGTTGTTCAACCCTGACACGGCCGCGCGCGACTTGAAGCTGATGTACGCGTTGATGCTGTCTGCGAAACCCGAGCAAGTCGACTTGACGAAGCTTGGCCAGCCGGGCCATGCGCGCAACACGCTAGACAAAGTATTCGCACTTCAGCAGGCCCTGGCAGAGCGCATCGCCAGCTTCGGCGCGGGCTACACCCGAGAAATCGCCGACGAGCTGCGCAACATTGACCGGGCGCTGCATTACTTGGGCGACACCATTTTGCTCACCATTCCCAACGCGGCCCAAGACGGCGCCGCGCCCGCGCTGGCCAAAGAAATTCCCCACCTGCATTGGACCGCCGACGCCGCCCACCAAAGCCTCGACGATTTGCCCGACACGTTCTTCGTGCTCGTCGACGGAGGCTCTGAAGTCAGCGACACCATCAAAACCGCCACCGCTGTCGATGCCTTCGTCAGCCACGTGGCCATGGTGACGCGCGAAAAAGACCCGACCACGGGAAAAACCACTTACTGGATGGCAGAGGCCACTTCGAGCCGCGGCGTCTACGTGCACCCGTTAGACCCTGACCAGTGGTTCCAAAAAAACGTGCGCTCGATGATTCACGTGCCGACCGACGCGCGGCTGCAAAAAGCCTTCGACACCGCGGGCCCCAAATGGCTCAAAGAAGCGTACCGACGTCAGCAGGCAGGCGACCCCATTCCCTACAACTTCGCCATGGACCTCGCCGACGATTCAAGAACCTTCTGCTCTCAACTGCCGCTGCAAGTCGCGTCGCTGCCTGAATTCAAGGCCGTGATGGGCGACCAGCCCGTCACTTTTCCACGCTTCGCCAGCCAATTGCAGACCGGCGACGCGGTGCGAGAAGTGCTCCACAAATGGGGCATTTCAGCCGTCGAAACCGTAGCGCCGGGAGACTTTTCTATCGACCCGGCTTTCATGCTCGTCGCGACCGCACGGGCGCTGCCCAATTCGAAGTTGGCGCATGACATCAACCGGGGCCACATGCGCAGCGCGGTCTTCTCGACGATGATTAACGACTGGATGCAGCAACGCGGTTACCGCTTGCGCACGTCGAATACGTATCTCGTCGCCGCCGCCGTCGCTCTGGGCATTCGCCGTACCCCATTTTTGGGCGACCTGCTGCTGGGTAAAGTGATGCAACCGGGCATGACCAGCACCGTCATCGCCAGCGTGCTCGACATCGACAGTGTCACCACGCTCATTTACCACGAGCTCGAAGCGGCCAACGAAGCCTTTCACCAGAAGAACCTGCGCTACATGACCTTCGAAGAAATGAAAGGCGCGCTCGAAAAAATTCGCCTCGACGACTTGGCCCGCTACCGCGCTTGGCTCAACGAGTACCGCTACGACTCGACGTCGCAGGACGCCCAAGAAAATTACCCGCGCTTCTCGTTGGCGCTCGAGCCTCCCCAGTCACTCGTGCAGTAAGGCACCTCGCCAGGCACCGGGCGCAGCTTTGTGCTAGTCGCCCTTTGAAAAATGGCCGTTTCTCAAACCATCGGCGTCGGGCAGACGCTCTTTCGCCTGCGCAGCGTGACGCCACTGCCGGTCATCGCGCTGCTCGTCTTTGTGCTCTGGCGCTCGCGGGCCGAAGTCGGCCCTTTCGGCGCTGACGTCGACGCCGCGCTCAACGTGCTTGGCTTGTGCGTCGCCGCACTCGGCCAGGCCTTGCGCTTCTACACCTTGTCGTGGGTGCCCGAAGGCACCAGCGGCCAGGGCTACCAACTCGAAGCCAAAGTGCTCAACACCAAGGGGCCTTACGCGCACGTGCGCAACCCACTGTACTTGGGCAACCTGGGCATCGTGCTGGGGCTGTTGCTCATCGCGCACAACCTTTGGGCTTACCTGTTGGGCTTGGGCTTTTTCTTCGGCGAGTACTTCTTCATCATTCGCGCTGAAGAAGCTTTCTTGCGCGGGCAGTTCGGCGCCGCTTTCGATGCGTACGTCAAGCAGGTGCCGCGGTGGGTGCCACGGCTCACCGCCGCCTCGCGAGGCCACCTGCGCGACGGCCACTTCGACTGGAAACGCGGCTTCAAGAAAGAGCACAACCCGTTCGCCGCCTGGGCTTCGGGTGCGCTGGGCCTGTACGCGTGGGAATGGCACGCCCGTGGGCAGCTCGAGCGCCCAACACTGGTTTATTTGCTCGCGGCGCAAATGGCGGTGCTGTTGCTATTCGTCGGCATCAAGGGGTGGAAGCACCAATGGCTCAAGCGCGCGTAAAGCGAGGCCAAGCGGGCGAGGGCTTCGAGCGGCGCTTTGAAAGCATCGAAAAGCTCGACACCTTGTTGGCGCTTGCCGGCAGCACCTATTCGACTTTCGAAGTGAGTGAGGGGTTTCGTCAGGCGATTTCTGACGGTGCCGCGCCCACCGACATCATTCCCGAGCTTTTTGAAAGCGAGCCCCGCTTCAAGAGCGCCGACGACGCCCGGGCGCTCTACGGCAACCTGCTGGGCCTGTGGGACATGCTGGCTGAAGGCAAAGCGCTCGCGAAAATGAGTCAGCAGCAACGGCCGCCGAAAGACGCGCCCAAGCCACGGGCACCCAAACCCATGCTCTTCGGCGCCACGGGCCCCACGGCGGAATACGTAGACACTGTTTTTCGTTATTTAGAAGACCTGCGCCCTGCGCAAAGGCGCCGGTGGAACGACATTTTCGAGAACCGGTATGACGCGCTCTTGGGCTGGCTTGACGGCAGCGGCTTGAGTGATGAAGGCTTCGCAGTCGCCCGGCACCTTCTTTTCGAGCTTTTCGTGATGCTCGAGCTGGGCTTTACGCAAGGCGCCGCGGTCATTGACGCCTCTTCGCTCACGGCACAAACCACGAGCGAGGCCGACCTTCCCGCTGCCCTCACGGCCTGGGTGGCGGAATCTGTGTTCGAGGCCGAGCAGCATGAAGAAGCACCTCTGCCCCAAGCAGAGGCAAAAAAAGCGTCTGTATGCGTGATGCAAGCGCTCTCGGCGTTGTGGCAAGCATCGAAGCAGGCTGATGCGTAAGGAGCATGACGATGGGTGGAAGAGACAAAGACGAGCGCGAGAGTGGCGGGTTCACCGGCAAGCGCACCAAGTCGTACCGCGAGCTCGACGCGCAGCGCGGCAAGAGCAAGTACCATTCGCGCCAAGACGACCCGCAGCAGCAGCGCATCGAGCGCAGCGCCAGCTACACCAAGTACAAAGAAGCGGCCGACGCGCTCTTTTCAGGAGGCGTGTTGCCCCAAGGCTTGGAGCAACAATTCGACCCTGACGGCAAACGCAAAGCCCAGAAAGAAGCAATGATGAAGCTGCGCGAAGTGCCTGACCGCAAGGCCTGGGTGCAAGGGGTGGTCGACTATTTACAGCAGTACCCTGAGCTGCCCGAAGACGCGTATTTTTTAGATTCGCTGTTGGACCACCCCAAAGAGCGCATCGTCGACAAGTCACTCGCCCGGCTCGAGCAGCTGCACGAAGAAGGCAAGCTTGCAGGTAAGACGCCCAAGAGCTTGGAGCAACGGTTGAAGTCGATTGAGCTCACCTGCCTTGACCCCGACATGCAGGCGCGGGCCAAAGTGTTGCGTGCGAAAGTGCGCACCTAAACCGGTACAGCGCGCGTAAAATGCGGCGGCGTGATTCGCGACCTGCTGAAAACTGCCCGTGACGTACTGTCAACCAAGGTGCACCGGGGAGGCGGCGCGATGCTGACCGGTACCGCCCATTCGCAAGAGCTAGAGGCTGACCCCATACCCGCCGATTGGATTGAAGCGGGTGCCCCCCAAGCGCGCAGCAAACAACTGTCGACGACACCTGACGCTCGGTTGAAGTCAGGCCTGTGGGACTGCTCGGCCGGCCGCTTCAAGTGGGTTTTCGAGTTCGACGAGATTGTGCAAATTCTCGAAGGCGAAGTGATTGTCGAGGCCAACGGCGTGCACCGAAAATTGGTGGCTGGCGACGTGGCGCATTTCCCCTACGGGTTGACCACACATTGGCACGTGCCCAAGTACGTGAAGAAATTTTGGACCCAGCGCTTTCCCAACCGTTTGGTGCGCCTGTTGCGCGGGCCAGGAAAGTTTTCGTAACCAGCGTTACGTTTTTTTCATGGGTGCCCAAACCATCATCGTCGGAGACGTGCACGGCTGTCTCGACGAGCTGCGCGCGTTGCTGAAGAAGTGTGGCTACGCGCCCGGCGACACGTTGCTATTCGTGGGCGACTTGGTGGCAAAAGGGCCCGACTCGCAAGGCGTGCTGCAATTCGTGCGTGAAAAGGGTGGCTTGAGCGTGCTGGGCAACCATGACGCGCAGGTGCTGCTTTACCGAAGCGGCGTGCCGATGAAAGAGCCTCACCGGCATGTGGCGCAAACGCTGAAGGAAGCCGACTGGCAATTTCTCGAGGCGCTGCCTTTGTGGCGCACGCTGCCGGCATTCAATGCGGTGGTGGTGCACGCGGGTTTGAAGGTGGGCGTGCCGCTCGAGCAGCAAGCGCGCGACGACGTCATCAACATGCGGTCAATCGATGCGTCGGGCCAGGCAAGCAAGCGCGTCGAAGAAGGAGTGCCCTGGGCGAGCACCTGGCCCGGCCCTCAGCGGGTTATTTTTGGCCACGACGCGATTCGCGGGCTGCAGCAGTATTCTCACGCGCTGGGGTTAGACACGGGTTGTGTGTATGGCCGGCAACTCACCGCGGTGGTGCTGCCTGAAGACAAATTGGTTTCGGTCGACGCGAAGCGCGCTTACCAAAAAGTCTATTAAAAACATTACGCATAGAGCCCACTTCACGTGCAAGCCTTGTCAAAGCGTGTCGAGTGAACCGCAGTGCGTGCCATACACATGGCCGCTGACGGTGCCACCGTCGAACACCGCCATCACTTCGAAAGCGATGAACCGCTCAGCACTTGGGCAGCTCTCGCACGCATTGGCCGCCACCACTTCGAGCTGCGTCTGCATCGCCCGCAACAAAGGCGCCGACGTGAGGTCTCCGTCGAAGTCGAACAACGTCGCTTTGACGCCGCCATCGGCCGCATAAACCGTCGGCGTCAACGGCAGCTTGAGGCCTGAAATCACCACCGTGCGGTCAGGCGTGGGCGATGACTGCTCGGGACACTCTGGCGAGCCTCCGCCGTACATCTCGAGATGAATTTCCCAGCCACCGCTGACGCTGTTCATCGGTGAGGTGAAGCCAAATTGCGCGCGGTCGAACGGGCGCTGTGTGCTGCCAAACTGGGCCGTCGCCGAAGTCACCTGGCACATGCCAGTGCATTGAACGCCTGCGTCGTGGCCGGCATCTTGGCCACCGTCGAAGGGCATGCCTGCATCTTCCGGCATTCCACCGTCCACGGCTGGCTCCGCAGCCCTGCAAGCCCCCAGAAAACTCAGCGAGAAAAGAAGCAGCGCCCTCATCAACGGCCCGCGTCACGCCCGTGGTAGGTGCCGCCGTCAGGCAAGTTGCACACCCGGCCGTCGATGCACTTCTTCGGCATGCCGTCGCACAACTGGCTTTCACATTCCCAGAATTGCTCGCAGCTCGCTCCAATGGGCTTCAACCGGGTGCAGGTGTTCTGCGCATTGCAGTACGCGCCGTCGACACAGCCGGTACCTGGGCACGCGCCGTCGAGCATCACCCGCGCCGCGCAGGTGGTGTTCTGCACGTTGCAAAAACCTTGGGGGCCGCACGCTTCGATGCTGGTGACACAACTGCCGCCCGCCGCCACCACCGGCAAGCAGCGCAGCCCGCCCATCGACGGGCCGCAGTAAAAACCGTCGACGCACTGACCGGGCAGCGCGCACGCTTCACCGGCATTTCGTTTTTCGCACACCGCGAACCGGCGGCACACCCCGTCGACACATTCGTCGCTCGGCAAACATTGTTGGTCACGCTCACACGCGGCTCCCGGCACCTTGCGGTCGGAGCACACGCCATTCATACAAAGACGAAACCGGCCGTCGCACAAGTCGTTGCCGGTGCACGTCGCGCCCAATGGCAAGGGCTTGGCGCACATGCCGTTTCGGCAAACACCCAGCGCGCATTGCTCAGCCGCAGTGCACGAAAAACCCAGGTCTTTTTTGGGAGAGCACTGGCCTTGGTTGCAATACGCCTTGGCGGGGTCACACGGGCGGTAATCAGGCGCGCCGGGAGTCAACACGCACGTTTCACCCTCGGCGGCGAATTTTACGCACACCGGGCAGGCGTTTTGCGTTTGGCCATAGCGACAAAAGCCGTCGAAGTTGCACACGCCTTCGATGCACGCCTCGCCCACACGCGCCATCGAGGGGCCCAAGAAAACGCCCGCACAGGCTGAAGCGGGGTCGTCAGTGTCGTAGGCACAGTCGACGGTTTCGTCGAGCCGCGCCGCGCAGGCCCGCAGCGCGTCTTCTGAAGCGGCGGCAATGGCGTTGTCGCAGGTGACAGCTTTCGACCAGTAAGCGCTGCATGCTTCGGGCGCTTCGAAGACCCGGCCAATCGCGCTTTCGCAGCGCGCGTAATAACTGCACAAAGAGCGAGCGAGCACTTCGGAGCCGGGTTCAACGTGGGCATCAGCGGGCTCAGGTTTGGGTTTCGGGCAAGCGGTGAAGGCGAGCGCGAGCCCAATGAGAAGAGCGCGAGATTTTAGAGGCGGAGTGAGCACGTGATGTCTTTCTTCGTAATGGCCAGCGGTCATAGCGCAATGCCGTGTCGAGGCGACAGCTGGGGCCTTTGCAAGACGAGAGGGGGTTGCTTGCACTTACTTCGCGAGCAGCCAATCGAGCGCCGTCGCAGCCACCGCCGAGAACGCATCTAACCGACCCGTGGCGAGATGGTCAGAATTGGCGAGCTCAAAAAGCTGCGTCGGCCCAGGCACCCGCTCGAGCAGCGCGCGAAGGTGCTTTAGCGTGCCGTATTCATCGCGGTCGGCGTGAATGAACGCAGTTCTCTTTCGCAGTTGGGTGACGAATTCGACGTCGAAAACGTCTACGCCCAGGCCTACCGCCAACATTCGCTCCACGCGTTCATCTTGAATGGTGAGCTGCAACCCGGTGCGACAGCCAAAAGAAAAGCCGCCCACATACAGAGGCACCCCCGGCTGCGAGCGCTGCAAAAAATCGAGCGCTTCTTTCGCGTCAGTCACTTCACCCCGGCCGTCGTCGTAGGTGCCGGTCGAACGGCCCACGCCCCGAAAATTGAAACGCAGCGCGCTGATGCGGCGCTCACGAAAGGCCTGCGCCATGCGGTAGGTAATGTGGTTGTGCATCGTGCCGCCATGCATGGGGTGCGGGTGGCAGACGAGCGCGGCGCCAACGGGGTTTTCTACCTGCCAGAACAAACCTTCGAGGCGGCCGTGCGAAGCGGGAATATCGACGAAAGACATGGCTTGGGCATACCAGCCTTGGCCCTTACCCGCGCGACAACTCGAACAGCAACTGCCCTCCTGGCGGAATCAACGAAAGCCCCATTCCCACCCACAATTTCCATTCCTTCGAGAGCGGCCTTTGCACCCGCCACGACTCGAGCAAGCTTAAGGCAAAAGAATACAGCGCCATCATTTCCATCAAGCCGCCCAAAATCGGCAGAAAAGCAAACAGCGAATCGCCACTTGGTTGAAATGGAATGACCCCCGCCACCGCCAGGCTCACCCGCGCTGCGAACATCACCACCATCACCACGCCAATACCGAACACCCACGGTGGGCTGGCCAACGAAACGTGCGGTGCCGGCACATCTAACCGCTCGCGCCGCCAATGCCCCCGCAACAGCGCAGTGGCGCCCAACGCCATGCCCACCGCCGCGGCCGCCCACAACCACGGGCCAATTTCAAAGCGCGCCCGGGTCAACACCTGCCCGTCAGGCAACTCCTGCGTGCCCAGCGCCGCAATCGGCAGCACCGCGTCTTTCGCCGCCACGCGCGGACTCAGCGACATCGCCAACGCCCAGAACGCGCTCCCAGCCGCTGCTGTTTGCAAGAGCGCAACCGCCCGCATCCACAATGACTCATCGGCGGGCAGGTTTACCCGTTCGGCGCCGTGCTGCAGCAGCGCTGCCTTCAACTCGCTCGCCGAGGCAAACCGCTCTGACGGGTTTTCCGCCATCGCCTTGCGCACGACTTTCTCGATGCCCGAAGGCAGCCCCGTTACCTCACCCACTGGCAACCGGCCGGTGAGCAATTCACGCAGCAGCGCGCCCACCGCATAAATATCGGCGCGCGCATCGGGTGCCGCACCGCGCAACGCCTCGGGCGCGATGTACCCCGCTGAACCCAACGCCTGCCCTGTCTGTGTCACTGTCGACGACACCACACCAGGAGCCACGATGCGCGCGATACCAAAATCAGACAGCTTGGCGCGGCCCGCTGCATCGAGCAGCACGTTGGCCGGTTTTACGTCGCGGTGAATCACTCCTTGCGCGTGGGCATAGCTCAACGCATCACACACTTCGCCCACCGTGCGCAGCGCCTCGCCCAACGGCAACGGGAGCGGTTTTTGCGACAGCGCGCCACCCGGCACGTGCTCCATCACCAAGTACGTTTCACCGTCTTCGCGGCCGCAACCAAACAGCGTCACGATGTTCGGGTGGTTGAGCATCGCCAACGCGCGGGCCTCGCGCAGAAAACGCTCTTGCACCTCAGGCTGCGCGGCGAGCTCGGGCTTCAAGCATTTCACCGCCACCGTACGGCCCAACTTCACGTCACGCGCGCGAAACACCGTGCCCATGCCGCCCTGGCCAATGTCTTCTTCCAAAAGCAGGCCGGCGAAGAGCTCGGCTTCACCCTCTTCGACAAGCAAGCAGCGCGCGCACACTGCCCATTGCCCAGCACGGGCACTGCCGCATCGCGGGCAAGCAAAGACGCTCACGCCAGCGCTTCTAACAGCGCCGACATTTCGCCTTCAATTTCTGCCGGGTTTTCTACCGTGTGCTCGACTTCTTCACGCACCAATTCACGGTAACGAAGCCGCGCGCGGTGAACGAACGCTTTTAGCGCCGGCACCGAAAGCCCATTCGCCTTCGCCAAGTCGCGGTACCCTGGCACCGCGGCACTCGGCTGAAACATTGTTTCCAAAATCTCCCACGGCCCTTGGCGCTCACCCGAAATGTATTCTTCACGCAAACGCGCAAATGCTCGCCCCATCAACGCGGTAGCCCACGCCCGCTCGAAGGCCAAGTCAGGGTCAGCCGTCTCGACGTCGGCCAGTCGCTCAGCCAACGCCGTGTCGATGGGCACCGCCTTCGCCGCGCCTCCCCGCTTCTGCGCCGTGGCCTGCTCATGCCGGTTGATGAGGTAATTCTGCGCCACTGTCTTCAAATACGCGCGCAACCGGCCTCGCTCGGGCCGCACCTTGTCGAGCGCGTTGCGCTCCAGCACCAACAACAGCACGTCTTGCACGGCGTCTTCGGCTGCGGCGGCATCGAGCCCGCGCCGGCGCAGAAAAATATAAAGCGGTTTCCAGTACACGCCCATCAACTGGGTGAGCGCCTCTTCGCGCGCCTGTGCCGAAACACCCGCGGCGAGAATCAACGTCCACCGCGTGGTAGGAAAACGGCTGGGGCCCGCGGCGCACATCGCCTCAGTCTAACAGCGGCCTGTTTTTTCCGAAGGAGATGAACACAACGCTACTGCGCGTACGAAACAGAAGCCGCGCCTGACGTTTTGACTTTGCGCGTCTTGGGGTGGCCCTTCACCTGCAGCGACGCCCCGCCGCTCAAGTCACCTTCGACTGACTCGACGACCGACACCTTGCCCACGAAACCACCCGCGCCTTCAATTTTCGCCGCTTGGGCCAGCAACCCGCGGGTGTCTAACGCTGAGCCACCCGAAGCGTCGACAGCGAGCCGTTGGGCAGTGCCTTTCAGCTTCACTTTGGTGCCTCCCGACGCGGTGACGGTGAGCGCCTCGCACACCGCGCCTTTCAAATCGACCTCGACGCCGCCTGAAATAGCAATACCGCAAGCAGGGCCTCCCAGACCGTCACCCTTGATAATGCAACCACCCGACGCCTCGAGGTGGCCGAGCTCAGTCACGGTGATGTCAGCCTGCACCGTGCCGTCATTTTTGAACCAAGACTTTTCTTTGTAGCGCAGCACCAGCACGCCTTTTTCCACCACTGACTCGAGCCGTTGCAGCGTCTTTTCTTCACCGGTGAGCGTGAGGGCCGGTTGGGCGCCCCGGTGCACGGTGGCGACGATGCCGCCTTCCATGCGCAATTGAGTGAACTTCTCGACTGGGCGGTCTTGAGTCACCAAGCCAGCCAACACCACTGCCGTTGAAATTGAGATGAGCATGGCGCCCCAAACGAAAGGCGCGCTGCGCGATTGCGTTGAAAACGCACGAAGGCATGCAAGTTGCCAAATCGCCCCCGCCGGCCTAGGCAAGGGCCCCTTATGGCCACCGATAAACTCCCGACACGCGAAGCGAATTTCAGCGAGTGGTACATCGAGCTCGTTCGCCGCGCCAAGCTGGCTGACTATTCAGACGTGAAGGGCTGCATGGTGATTCGGCCCAACGGCTACGCCATTTGGGAAAACATTCAGAAGGTGCTCGACGCCAAGTTCAAAGACACCGGCCACAAAAACGCGTACTTCCCGCTGCTGATTCCCGAATCATTTCTGCGCAAAGAAGCGGAGCACGTCGAAGGCTTTTCTCCCCAGCTGGCGGTGGTGACGCACGCCGGTGGCGGCAAGCTCGAAGAGCCCTACGTCATTCGCCCCACGTCAGAGACCATCATCAACAGCACCTTCGCCAAGTGGATTCAGAGCTACCGCGACCTGCCGCTGCTCATCAACCAGTGGGCCAACGTGATGCGCTGGGAAATGCGCACCCGCTTGTTCCTGCGCACCACCGAGTTTCTCTGGCAAGAGGGCCACACCTGCCACGAGACCGAAGAAGAGGCCGAAAAAGAAACCCTGCAGATGCTCGAAGTGTACCGAGACTTCGCCGAAAACACGATGGCCATGCCGGTGATGGTGGGGCAGAAAACCGACAGCGAGCGCTTCGCCGGAGCCGTGCGCACCTATTCCATCGAAGCGATGATGCAAGACAAGAAGGCGCTGCAAGCGGGCACTTCGCACAACTTGGGTCAGAACTTCGCCAAGGCCTTCAACACTGAATTTCAGGGCCGCGACGGCAAGCAGCACCACGTGTGGCAGACGTCATGGGGTGTGTCGACCCGGCTCATCGGCGCGTTAATCATGACGCACTCTGACGACGCCGGTTTGATTGTGCCGCCCAAGCTCGCCGCGACGCACGCGGTCATCGTCATCATTGGCAAAGGCGAAGAGCGCGCGCAGGTGAAAGAGAAAGCGGTGGCGATGGCGAGCGACCTGAAGAAGGCGGGCTTGCAAGTCATCGTCGATGATGACGAATCGAAGGGCCCGGGCTTCAAGTTTTACGAATACGAATTACAGGGAGTGTGTCTGCGTATCGAGCTGGGCCCGAAAGACTTGCAGAAGTCGCAGTGCGTGATGGTACGCCGCGACAACCGCCAGAAAGAATTCGTCAACCTCGCCGACACGGTGAGCAAAGCGACGTCGCTGCTCGACGCGATGCAAAAAGACCTTTTCGAAAAGGCCAAGGCTTTTCGCGACGCGCACACCTTCGAAGTGAACAGCTACGAAGAGATGAAGGCCAAAGCCGACGCCGGCTTCTTGCTCGCGCATTGGAACGGCGACGCCAAAGTCGAAAAGCGCATCAAAGACGAGCTCGGCCTCACCACCCGAAACCGTGCAGTGACAGTGAAACAAGCGCCGGGAAAATGTGTGATGACCGGCGAGCCGTCGGTGGGGCGCATCGTCTTCGCGAAGGCTTACTAAGCCGTCAGCAGGGAGCGCACCTGCGCGCACTTTTCGCGCGTGCGACGCGCATCGGCGAAGCGCGAAAGTCCGTGTTATTCTGCTGGGCACTCCCATGCCGAAAACCTACGTGAAGTCTCTCTTGAGTTGGGCGACACCCCTGTTGTGTCTGCAGCTCGGTTGCGCGAGCAAACCGCACTTCGGAGTCGTCGAGTCACCCGTCATTGAAAATTTAACGCCCGAGTACGTGACTGAAACTGCCGGCGAGCAAGACACCGGCGTGGTTCGCCCGTTCGACGCCGTCGAGCTGCCTCCGCTGGCTTTCACCGCCAAGGTCGACACCGCGGCGCCGCAAAGCATGCCCTTGAGCGCGCTCGACGCCGTTGACGTCAGCGTGAAGCTGTCGGGGGCGTTCGCCGGCAGCAAAGTGGCGGTCGAATTCGTCGCCCCTGGCGACACGGTGTACGAGCGCCGCGAGACGGCGTTGACAGGTTCGGTGTTCGACGAGCAGCAACTTTCTTTCACCCTGCCGGTGGCAGGCACTTTGATTGATTCAGCGAAATTGGCCGGCACATGGGCCGCGCGCTTCGAACTCGACGGCGCCGAGTTGACCACCCAAACCTTCGAGCTCGTGCAATGAACTATTTACGTCACGCTCTGGGTGCCTTGCTGGTGGCGTGGAGCACCGCGTACGCGGCGCCTTTCACCATTACCTTGACCAACAGCTCGACCGGCACCACCACTCCCTGGTCGACGGGTTTGCTCACGCTGTCTCCGGTGATTTCGCTGGGGCAGGCGCCCCTGCCGCCGCCGCCTTCGTCGCGCGCCGCGAACTACGCGTCGTACACATTTCTCAATTCGCACTGCAACACCGCTGACACGGCGTGCCCCAACGGCACCTGCGTCGACGACGGTAACGCCACCGTGCTGGCCCAGCGCCGCGGGTTGACCCTCGGCACTGACGCGTGGGTGGTGCCCGCCATTCCCAACGGGGGCTCGCAGACCATCAGCTTCGACGCGCCTTTGGGCAGCCGCTTGTCGTACGTCGCGTGGATAAACAACACCGGCACCTTCGATGACTTCATTGCAATGCACCCGCCGGGTGATGTGAACACTTTGTCAGTGCCGCTCTTCGATGGCTCGAACAACCCTTTGACTGAAATCGTTTTCGACCTCTCGGGCTACGACAGCAACTCCACCAGCGCCACCGACGGCTCGGGCGGTACCTGCGCCGCCGAATGCCCTCCTTCAACCAGCCCCGCTTGCTACGTAGCGCCGGGCAACGCGACGTTGGGCAGCTCGGGCTCGCTGCCCGCTTCTCCGGTGCGCAACGTGACCGCCGTTTCGGGCAACACCCAAAACCGCATCACGTGGACCAACGTTTCGCCTCACCGGGGTGTCATCGTCGCGCGCCGCGCCGGCAGCGCGATTACCTGGGTGCCGACGAACGGCACTGCGTACACGCTTGGTCAACGCGTGCGGGGCAACAACGCCACCGGCACCTTCATCGCCTTCGTCGACAGCGGTAGCACCTACGCCAACGCTTTCACCGACGACAGCCTCACCAACGGCACGACATATTATTACAAGGTCTTCGCCTTCAGCGGCGACTACCTTTACGCCACCGGCAACGTGCCCACCAGCTCTGGCATTTTCTCGATACCCACTCCCAAGACGGGCACCAACCCGCTGTGGTGCTATTCGGTCGGCAGCCCCAGCGTGCAGCAGCCGGTGACTGAATTGGGCGTGGGCGCCTTCACCGCCAACAACACCGGTTCAGTCACCGCCAACCGTACCCAAGCGGGCAACTCTGACGGCTTCGAGCGTTGGCGCCCAGTGCAGCTGTCGGGCGCGGTGCAAAGCCGCTTTCCGGTGGTGCCGCTGCAAGGCAAGACCGGTACGTACATTTTGACGGGCGACCAGTCGGGCCGCGCCTACGCCATCAACGCGCAAGATGGCACCGTCACCTGGCGCGCCAACAGCGGCAACCCGCTCACCGCCGGAGACATTATTCAGGCGCAACCGGGCGTGCAGCTCTATGCGTTTTCGAATGCGGCATTTACCAGTTGGGCCCAGGCCGCGGCTCCCAACGGCTTTGGTGGAGCGACTGACGTGGTTTTCGTGGCCACCCGGTTGTCGGGGGCTTCGAACCGGGTATACGCCTTGCGCAGCACCAACGGCTCAGTGTTGTGGACCTACAACCCCGGCGACCTGGGCATGGTCAACGGCGGCATGTTCGTCGACTATGTGAATAACCGTTTATGGGTGGCTTCGCGCGCGGGGGCCGCAGGCCAACCCACCGTGCGGGTGCTGAGCACCTTGACGGGGCAAAGCGTGCTCACCACCGCCCAGCAAAATGCGTTGGCACTGGGCGACATCGATTATGGGTTGAACCGCGATTTCGTCAGTAACCAAGTGTACTTAATCAACAACGCTGGCACCGCTTACGGCCTCAACATGACGACCTTCGCCGTTGCCTGGAGTTCAGCCATCGGAGCCACTACCAGCTACATTTGGCCGCTGGGCAATGGCTTCTTGGCCAGCTTGAACCCCGGCAACAGTGTGCGCCGCTACGCGATGGACGGTGGCACTCCGGTGCTGCAGTGGTCGACGGCAGTCACCGGCCCTACCGGCGTGACGGTCGACTACGGCCCCACGGGTTCAACCAACCCCACGCTGCAGAAGGTCTATGTGGGCAGCTCGCAAGGCACGGTGCGCCAGTTGTTGCTCGTCGACGGCGGCGTGGAAAAAACAGTCACCGTGAGCACCAGCGCGGTCGGCACGCCCACGTTGGACAAGACCGCGGGCCGGTTGCACATTGGCACGTTCGACGGCCGCATCTGCGCGTTTCCCGCTCCGTTGCCGTAAGGGCCCGCGCAGGCGGGGCACGGCTCCTATTTCTTTTTGCCCTTCTTCTTCGAAGCTTCTTCGGCGGCCTTGGCCTCTTCAGCGACGCGTGCTTCTTCAGCCGCCTTGGCCGCCTCTTCCGCCACCTTCTGCTCAGCGGCGGCTTTCTCGGCAGCGGCCTTGGCCTCAGCCCTTTTCTTCGCTTCAGTCTCGGCGAGGCCCTTCATCGCGGCGAGGCCCTTCTCGAAGTCGGCGCCAATCATTTTGTCCATGCTCATCACCATCGAGAACGCCTTGCTCATGAAGTTGTTCTTACCGCTCATGGTCCAGGTGACTTTGCTGCCTGCACCTTCAGGAGCCACGGTGATGAGCGTGTCAGCCGACGAAACAAACGGCTTGATGAAATTGAGCTGAATATCGACCTTTTCATTCGGCACCGACTCGCGAATCTTCATTTCACCTTCGCCGACCTTGTCATTCCCCACCCAGTGGTAGGTGGCATCTTTGCCTGACAAAGGGCCCGAGTAGGTCTTGGTCATCTTCGGGTCTAACTTGTCCCACGGAGACCACTGGGCCCAATTGTGAAAGTCATTCACTTGCGCGAACACCACGTCAACAGGCGCTGCCACCAATTCACTGCGCGTCACTTGATACGTCGCCGGGCGGGTCGCAATGACCGCCACCAACGCCACGATGAGCACCAACAACGCAATCAGAATTTTTTTGAACATATGCAGCTCCTTGTGAGTGGGCGGGCAGGTAACACGACGGTTCTTGAACGCCAACTGAAGTTCCGAATATGCACTGAAGCCACAAGAATGGATGAACACACTCTGACGCGCTTACTGCAGGCAGTAAAACGCAACCAATTGACTGTCGCAGACGCGCTTCTACAGCTGAAAGACTTGCCTTTCGCAGAGCTTGGCTTCGCCACGTTAGACACCCACCGCAACCTGCGGCTCGGCTTTCCCGAGGTGGTGCTCGGCCAGTGGAAAACGCTGCCGCACCTTTTGGGCTTGGTCACCGAATTGTCGCGCCGCAAGCAGACGGCCTTGGTGACCCGGCTGCAACCTGAAAAAGGCGAAGCGCTGTTGCGCACTTTTCCCAACGGGCGCTGGCACGAGACAGCGCATATTTTCGAGCTTGGCCGGCGCCGCGCCAAAGCGGGCAATGTCGCGGTGGTGTGTGCGGGCACCTCTGACTTGCCCGTCGCCGAAGAAGCAGCGGTCACCGCCGAAGTGCTCGGAGCCACGGTCACCCGCGTGACTGACGTCGGCGTGGCGGGCATTCACCGGCTCTTGAAAAAACGCCATGCGCTCGACGGCGCGCACGTGGTGGTGGCGGTGGCCGGCATGGAAGGCGCGTTGCCCGCGGCGGTCGGCGGCCTGGTCGGAGTGCCAGTCATCGCAGTGCCCACCTCGGTCGGCTACGGCGCGCACTTCGAAGGCATCACCCCGTTGCTGGCGATGATGACGTCGTGCGCGGCGAACGTGTCGGTGGTGAACATCGACAACGGTTTCGGCGCCGGGTTCAACGCGGCGCTGATATCGCGCACCCGCGGCCGCCGTTAACGGGGCTTCATGAAAAGCACCTGCTTCGCATTTGCAGCACCCGTGTAAAAGGTTTAACCGTGCAGCCCATGAGCAGCCTGGTTCTCTACTTGGAGCCCATTGGCGGTATCGCCGGCGACATGTTCTTGGCCAGCGCGTTAGACCTGGGCGTCGACGCGCAAGCGCTTGAAGCACAACTGCGCAGGTTGAACCTGCCCGGCTGGCAATTGAAAGTGTCGAAACAAAAGCGGCATGAGATTACCGGCACACACCTCGACGTGCTCATCGACGCTGAGCCGGCCCACGCGCATTCACACGGGCATGAGCACCCACATCGCTCGCTGAAAGACATTCGCGGGTTGATTGGCGCCTCGTCACTGTCACCCCGCGTCAAAGAAGACGCCCTGCGCGTCTTTCAAGTCATCGGTGAAGCCGAAGCGAAAATTCACGGTGTACCCGTCGACACGGTGTCGTTTCACGAAGTGGGCGCCATCGACTCCATCGTCGACATTTGCGGCGCGGCGGTGGTGCTGGAGCTGCTCGGGTACCCCGCGGTGTATGCATCGCCGCCTCCGTTGGGCAGCGGCACCACCCGCATTGCCCACGGCGTGGTGCCGGTACCCGTGCCCGCCACGTTGGAAATTTTGAAAGGCACGCCCGTGCGCTTCGAAGGCCTGGGCGAGCTGACCACTCCCACTGGAGCCGGCCTGCTCAAAGCCTTCGCCCATATGAAAGCGCCGCCGCCGCTCACCGTCGAGCGCATTGGCTATGGCGTGGGCACCAAAGATTTCGCCGACCGGGCCAATGTGCTGCGCGCCTGCCTGGGGCAAGCCGCCGTCACCGCCAACGCGTTGTGCGTGTTGGAAGCAAACGTCGACGACTGCTCGCCGCAACTGCTGGCAATGGCCATGGAATCAGCGCTCCAAGCCGGCGCTCTCGATGTGTGGGTGACACCAGTGACGATGAAGAAGGGCCGCCCCGGCCATTTGTTCGGAGCCCTGGTGCCGGTACAGCGCCGCGAGGCCATCACCCTGCAGCTGTTCAAAGAGACCACCACGCTCGGCATTCGCAGCCACGCGGTCGAACGCACCGCGCTTGCCCGCACCTATGAAACGGTCTCTACCCCGTGGGGGCCGGTGCGTTTGAAAATTGGGTTTTCTGAAAAAGGGGGCGAGCTGAACGTGCACCCTGAATTCGACGACTGCCGCGCGCTGGCCGAAGCGCACGGCGTGGCCGTGAAAGAAGTGATGACCGCGGCAGTGGCTGCGCGCTTCAAAAAATAAACGTCGTCTCACTTTAAGGAGCCCCCATGTCTGCGTCTGCGCCGCCGCTCCCAGACCGATGGACTCACCTTGTCAACACCGCGACCTGGCTTCAAAGCCGGCCCGCCGACACCCACGCCGTGGTGGTGCTGGCCGCGCTCGACAGCGCGTTAGAAATATTTTCGGCCGGCGTCGAGCCCACCGACGACTTCGAAGGCTATGCCGTGCGCCGCTTTCTCTTGGCGCTGCGTGACGGCGTGAAAGACAGAATTCCCTAACCCGCATCGGGGCCGCGCCGCGCCACCACGTACACTTCGCGCTGCAGCTTGAAGTTTTGCCCCACCGCGCGCCCCAACCGCCAAGCCCATGCCCGCATGGGTTCTACCGCGGCCCACCACACCGAGCGCCGCGCCAACGCCTGGCGTAAACGCGTTTTGCCAAAAACCACCACCTCGAAGCCACTGCGCAAAAGCCGCGTACGCAAGGTGTCTTCTGAGTAATAGACATAGTGCTGCGCGCCCAAGTCGTCGGGCCGGTAATAACGGTAGTCAGAGCGGCGCTTGTCGCCTTTCCAGTAATCGACGTTGGGCACCGCAATCACCACCGCGCCACCAGGGCCAAGCACGCGACGCACTTCGCTCAACGCCACCTGTGGCTGCGGAGTGTGCTCGAGCACGTGCTTCATCACCACGAGGTCGAAACAGCCGTCAGCGAACGGTAGCGCGTCGAGCGTGCCCACGTGGGCGGTGAAGCCCCGCTCACGGCACACTTTGACGGCGTGCTCCGAAATGTCTACCCCGGCGCTCTGCAGGCCCAGGCGGCGGCCCGCCTCTAACACGTAGCCCAGCGAGCACCCCACATCGAGCACGCTGCGGGCGTTCTTCACCTCGTTCAGACCGTCGGCAATTTCGCCCATCGCCTTGCGCACCCGGCGCTCGAAGCGCTGGTCACGCCCCGACTTGCGGCCTTGAAATAGCCCTGCTCGTAGAAGCCCGCCGGCAACAACCCGCGCGCTTCTTTCGACTTGTAGACGGCAGAGCACGAAGCACAACGTGAGAACGTCAACGCTGAAAAGCCCACATATTCAGCGCGTTCGCCGCCATCACAGACAGGGCAGCGCGACCACTCGAGAAAATCGCCGATTGTCTGGGTTTGGCTCATGCGCGTGCCTGCTGCCTCTAGCATTTGTTCTCACCCTGCATCTGCCGTCGCAGCTTGCAATGCGTTCGCGAACGATTGAAGAGAGGCGTATCACCATGAGCACCGACGAAGACATTTCTGTGAGAAAAAACGCCCGCCGCGAGCGCTTTCCTTCGGGGGCGCTGGGTATCGGCGGGTTAACGCTCGAAATTTTCTCGCTCGCCCGGCGCCGGCAAGGTGTCGAGCCGGGTCTTCAACTCCAACACCCAGCCATGCAAGTCGGTCTTCACCAAACCGGTCACCGACTTGCCGCGGGTGTGGCGAATGAAATCGTCGAGGCCCTGGGCGCGACCGTACAACGCTTCGACCGACGACAGCGCCGCCGAAAACGCGCTCGCCGCTGCCCCGGTGTTCAATTCTAAATGGAGCAGCGTCTGCTCGATGCGCAACCCGGTATCGGCCACCACGCCCCGGTCGTGCTCGGCCAAAATCTCGCGCGAGTGCCGCAGTGACATTTGCACCAGCTGGTCCATCATCGGAGCAACCGCCGCTCCCAAGGTGGCCGGGGTAAAGCTCTGGCGCGACGCGGCGCTGGTGAGCTGCTCCTTCAACTGCAAGTAACGTCGCTTGGCTTCGGCGCGCACGTGCCGCCATGCCGGCATGCGAGTGAACAAGTCGAGGTCAGTCACCACGTCTGAAATCAAGGCCACCACCGACACGTGCCGCTCGGCCAATTTGCTGTCGATAGAACGGCGCAAGTCAGCCACCGTGGCGCGAAAAAGCGCGGCCCGCTTCACCTCGTGCATGAAACCGGGCACCACGTCTTCGCGCCGCACCGCACCACACGTGGCGGCCGACAAGTACACCGCGTCTCCCACGCTACGACGCAGCGCCGACCGCAACTTCTGCAGCTGGGCCAACACGGCCCACCGGCTGGCCGAGAGTGGTGGCGCTTCGAGCATTTTCTTCGCCGTCGCCAGCTCGGTCACCCACTTCTCACTCACCGCCTTGAAGATACGGCCGGTGTTGGCGCGAATGTGGTGGTCAGACGCTTCGAGCGAAAATTCGGCCGTCGTCGAGCGCGGGGCAGAAAACGCTTTCACCATCACCTGCGACAATGCCGAAATGTCGCGCACCGTCTGCCGTAACAACCCGGCCATTGTTTGCCAACTCGCGCTGTCGACTTTCGCCTCGTCAACTGTCTTGGGCTCGAGCGGCACCAAATTCATGGTGGCCAACCGGTCGATACAGGCGGCCGCCGCTTCCCACACTTTGCGCAGGCGCATTGCCAAGTCGCGGTCGGTCAGCGCGCCCAGCAGCTCGAGCAACCGTTTCGGCAGTACCACTGAATCGCTGGAGTTCATCGAGAAAGCGAAGGCCCTTCTACCCAAAGTGGGGTTTCTTGCATCGAGGGCCGGCCCTTGAGCAGCTCATGCGGTTGAAAGCGCGCTTTGTATTTCAGCGAGTCACAGGCTTCGACCCGGTAGCCCAAATAAACGTGGGGCACGCCGAGCGTTTTCGCCTGCTCGAGACACCACAACACGTTGGCCACTCCAGGCGAGAAGCCCGCGATGTCGGGGTGGTAGAAAAAATAGGCCGCCGACACGCCGCCCGGCGTTTCATCGTAAAGCCCCAGCGCCAACAGCCGCTCGCCGTCGTACCAAGCCGCTTCACGCCCCGTCGCCGAGGGAAAAGCAAACTGCGTCGCATACTCTTCATGGCTCAAGGCGGTAGGGTCCCAGCCGCGGGCCTCTTCACGGGTGGCGTGCCACGCGGCATGCAGCGACAGCCGCGCGCTGTCGACCCGGGGGCGGCCCACTTCAATGCGAAAACGCCGCGCCCGCCGCATCGCCTTTTTCTGGCTGGCAGAGGGCACGAAGGCGTCGACCTTGACCCGAAGCGACACGCATTCTTGGCACGCGCTGCACGCCGGGCGAAAGTAGGCGGGCCCAAACCGACGCCAGCCGCGCAAGAGCAGCGCCTCGAGCTCTTCACCGGTGACATTCACCATCAACCGGTACTCGAGCGAAGCGTGCTCTTCTCGTAAGTACGCACACGGCCTTGGCGCTTCAATGAAATGTCGTACGAGTTGTGCCACGGGGCGTTTTCTTTTGCCGAAGGTGCGTTAATTATGGAGCCCAATCGAGCAGTCAGGCAATCAAACCAACGCTTTCACGTAAGGGCAGGTCATGAACAACCCATGGGAAGAGAAGCTCAAAGACTTCGTCAACAAAGCGGGCGACGAGCTGAAGCGCGCCGGTGTAGAAATTCGCGCCGAGGCTGAAAAACTGCTCACCGAGGTGAAAGACCCAGAGCGCCAACGCAAAGTGAAAGCAGGCCTCAAAGACTTTGGGCAGTGGGCAAAGCAAACCGCTGAAGAGTTCGGCACCATGGTCGAAGAGGGCGTCAAAAAAGCCGAGGCCTCCATTCGACACAAAGGCAACGGTAACGCCGCGTCTGCCAAGGCCGCCAGCGCTCCCAAACCGTCGGCGCCCCGCTCGGCGTCAAAAAAGCGCCCAGCGAAAAAAACGATTGGCAAGAAAAAGCCAAGCAGCACGCGCGGTTGACACAAGAAGCGCTTGGGCTTTGTTTTCCGCCCATGCCATAGTCATAAGTCACCGTGTCAGACAAAGGGAGCTTCAAAGCGGACATCAGCCAGTCGGTCATCGAGGCCGCGCTCGAGAGCGTGCGCAAACGAACCGGCGATGAGTCAGCCTCGGCCGAAGTGCCAGTCGAAGTCAGCACTGAAGACGCCCAGGCCGCGCCAGAAGCAGCGCCGCTCAACAACGCCGAAGTCGAAGCGCTCAAAGCCCAACTCGAGGTGTCACTCGCCAAGGGCCGCGAGCTGATGGACAAAATCAAAGACGAGCACGACCGCGTGCTGCGGGCCACCGCCGACTTAGAGAACTTCAAGAAGCGCGCGGCCAAAGAAAAAGAAGACGTGCAGAAGTTCGGCGTCGAGAAGCTGCTCAAAGACTTTTTGCCGGTGGTCGACAATTTCGACCGCGCGATGGAGCACGCCGCCACCACCACTGACGTAGAGAGCTTGAAGCAGGGCTTGCAGATGACCCGCAAGCTCTTCGAAGACACGCTGGCGAAGCACGGCGTGAAGCCTTTCACCAGCAAGGGCAAACCTTTCGACCCCCATTTTCATGAAGCAATGCAGCAACTCGAAACCGATGAGCTGCCGCCTAACCACGTGGCACAAGAAGTGTTGCGCGGCTTCACGTTGAACGAGCGGTTGGTTCGCCCGGCGTTGGTGATGGTTTCGAAGGCGAAGAGCACGCCTGCCCCTGCCACTCCCGAAGCACCACCCACGGAAAAAACGTAGCCGCTGCCATACAGCTGAGCGCGAGGAACACAAGAACCCATGGGAAAAGTCATTGGCATTGACCTTGGCACCACCAACTCCTGCGTCGCCGTGATGGAAGGCGGCGAACCCGTCGTCATACCCAACAGCGAAGGTGCGCGCACCACGCCTTCGATGGTCGGCTTCACTGAATCGGGCGAGCGGCTGGTCGGCCAAATCGCCAAGCGACAGGCGGTCACCAACCCCGATGCCACGGTGTTCGCGGTGAAGCGTTTGATGGGCCGCCGTTTCGACTCGGGTGAAGCCAAAAAGGCAATGTCGATTGCCTCGTACAAAGTGGTGGCGTCGTCGAACGGAGACGCCTGGGTCGACATTCGCGGCAAACAGCACAGCCCGCCCGAAATCAGCTCTTTCGTGTTGGCGAAAATGAAGCAGACCGCCGAAGACTATTTGGGCGAGCCGGTGACTGAAGCCGTGGTGACGGTGCCCGCGTACTTCAACGACGGTCAGCGACAAGCCACCAAAGACGCCGGCCGCATCGCCGGGCTGAACGTGCTGCGTATCATCAACGAGCCCACGGCGGCGGCGCTCGCGTACGGGTTAGACCGCGAAAACGAGCAGAAAGCCGAAAAAGTCGCCGTCTACGACTTGGGCGGTGGCACGTTCGATATTTCGATTCTGGAGCTCAACGCCGGTGTCTTTGAAGTGAAGAGCACCAACGGCGACACCTTCTTGGGCGGTGAAGATTTTGACCAGCGCATCATGGACCACCTGGCCAAGCGCTTCGAAGAGCAGACCCACATCGACCTGCGCAAAGACCGCATGGCGTTGCAGCGTCTGAAAGAAGCGGCCGAGCGCGCCAAGCATGAGCTGTCGAGCGCGACTGAGACTGAAATCAACCTGCCCTTCATCACCGCCGACGCCACCGGGCCCAAACATCTCACCGAGACGTTAGACCGCGCCACGCTCGAAGGTTTGGTGAAAGACCTCATCGAGCGCACCATCGAGCCGTGCCGCATCGCGCTCAAAGACGCGGGCATGAGCACCCAACAGGTGAATCAAGTGTTGCTGGTGGGCGGCATGACCCGCATGCCCGCGGTGCAGGCCAAGGTGAAAGAGTTCTTCGGCCGCGAGCCGCACAAGGGCATCAACCCTGACGAGGTGGTGGCTATCGGCGCCGGCATTCAAGGCGGCGTGCTCAAGGGTGAAGTCAAAGACGTGCTGCTGTTAGACGTCACACCTCTTTCTCTGGGTGTCGAAACAGCCGGTGGGGTATTCACCAAAATCATTGAGAAGAACACCACCATTCCCTGCAAGAAGAGCCAGGTTTTCAGCACCGCCGTCGACAACCAGCCGTTGGTGTCGGTGCACGTGCTGCAAGGCGAGCGCGAAATGGCGAGCGACAACAAGACGTTGGCGCGCTTCGAATTGGTGGGCATTCCTCCCGCACCGCGCGGCGTGCCGCAAATTGAAGTGTCATTCGACATCGACGCCAACGGCATTGCGCACGTGAGCGCGAAAGACTTGGGCACCGGCAAAGTGCAGCAGGTACGCGTGGTGTCGAATTCGGGCCTCACCGAAGCTGAAATTCAGCGCATGATTGGCGACGCGCAGGCCAACCTGACTGACGACAAGCGTAAGAAAGAGCTGGCTGACGCGCGCAACGCCGCCGACGGTTTGATGTACACCACCGAAAAGTCGCTCGAAGAGTACGGCAACATGCTCAAAGAAGAAGACAAAACCGAAATTCGGGCTGACCTCGAAAACTTGAAGCAGGTGTTGGCCACCAATGAGCCGGCGAAAATCAAAGAGGCCGTGACGCGGCTCGAAGGCTCGGCCTACCGCATCGCCGACGCGATTTATGCGGCTGAGCAGCCCAAGGCCTAAGACGCGAGGGAGCGCTTCTGCTTGGCGATGACGCTCACCTTCGCCAGCTTCGAAGAAGAGAAGTGCGCTTTTTGCGCGGCTTGCGCCAGGTGCAGCGAGGAGTTGGCTCAAATGGGACCCAAGGCGGGTTGAATGTCTCGTCAGCGTCTGGGTGCCGACGTGCTCTCATGTCTGAAAGGGGCGTGAGAGGCTTCGTTTAGCTGCCAATTCGAGAACTGTGAGCCAATGCGTGAAAAGTTTTCACCGTTTGGCTCACACTTGCGCCACTTGACCGTGAGGCGGCCCAAAGTCGCTCGAGCAAAGTCTCAAAACGGCAACCCAGCGCCGCACTTCGAGCAGCACCTCTCATCAAAGCCAACCAGCGGAGTTACGGCCGCGCCCCGAGTGTGACGTGCACCGTGTCGACTTTGCCCTGGCGGAAAAACCGCACCGGAAGTGGAGCACCGTGTCTCCGAAGCGCAGGCCGGCTTGCTCTGATGGACCGCCCGGCTCTACCGCGACCACCATCAACCCCACCTCTTCACCCGTTGCCTTGCCCACTTCCTCCGGCAAACCCAGCGGCTGCATGGTGAGGCCCAGGTAACTGCGGCGAATTTTGCCGTGCGCCTCGAGCTGCTTCACCACGCGCTGTACCGTCGCCGAGGGAATCGTCACGCTCTGGCCACGCAACAAGCCACTCGTATTGAGCCCAAGCACAGCCGGGAGCGTGCGCAGCGTCTGACTCCAGGTAGCGATTAATTTCGCCGCCACCACGCCCTGCTCGAAACGGCTTGTGCCCCAACGCGCTGATGATGCCTGAATGCGCGCGCACCGTTTCGCCCGGCCTTGCCAAGCTAAGCACACCGCGTTTCTGCCCAAGGCACGGTTGGGCAAGTATGAGTTGCTCCACGCGCTGGGCTTCGATGGCCGGGTGAAGGTGCTCGATTTCGGAATGGCCAAAGCACGCAAGCAGCGCACCGTAACGCTGCCGGGCATTGTCTAAGGCAAGCCGCTGTACATGTCTTCCGAGCAAGCGATGGCCGAGCGCATCGACCGCCGGAGCGACCTCTTTTCTGTCGGGTTGATTTTATACGAAGCGGTAATGGGCTTTCGTGCGTTTGAGACACCCCGCCGATGTTGGCCATCGTCAACACGACCCTCACGCGGCCTTTGGACATGCCTGATGAAGTTTGGAAGATTGAACGCGTGGCTTTGGCGAAAGAGCCGCAGGCGCGCTTTGCCTCACGGTTGAGTGAAGTGGAACAGTGGGAAAAGCGGGCGGGCTCTTCCACGACTGCGCGCTGAGTGGAAGAAGAAGCCTGACCTTTAACGTCACTCGCTCAGGGCTTCGCACAGCGGTCCAACTCGATTTGATACGCCGCTTGGCACCGGCCGAGTTGCCGATCTTCAGCGATAGAACCAGACACATTGCGAGCGATATCAGTGGCCACGGCCCCGGGGGAATTCGGGTAATAGCGGGGATCGCGCCCATCATTGCCAACGTTCGACGCCAACTGTTGACAGTTGTCGAAGCGCATGCGCGCCAAGTCTTGGCACGACGGCGGCGTGGCAGCGAAACAGTTGTTCGCCGAGCCGGGGCATACCGCATACCCACCACAGCCAGAGACCGCCATGCCCTGTGCCGTCGACATGACCTGCACATCGACTTCTGGGCATTGCTTCATTCGAGCAAACGCGGCCCGGGCCCTAAGCATTAACTGCTCAACATCAAGCTGGCAGGGGCCTCGACTCGATTGGCAAAATTCACGCTCGCCACAGCCTTCAAGAATGAAGCCTCGGCCACTGGGTGTAGCGGTGACCTGGTTTACATTGCACGCGTGAGCGCGGGCGAATGATTTGCGCAATTGGCCCGTGGAGGCGCAGGCCGAAAAGGCGAGCGTGAAGATGAGTGCGAATCGAATGAAAGGGATCACGCCTGTGCGTGTATCAATGGCTCCGCTGCCTTTCAAGGCGGCGACTCAACAGGCGGCGACTCAAGCGCATGAGAGCGTCACCAAACCGAGCCAACTGTTGCGCGATGTTGCGGTGGACAAGTGGGCGCCTTCAGTTTCCCGTTAGACACTTCGACACGCGCCGCCACCACGCCGTTGCAACAGATGGCTGCCGGGCACGTCCGATGGGCAGACATGTCCACCTCCGCTGAACTACCGGCTGAATTACCCAACCACGCCATGTGCGCGACACATGCGCGCGAAGCGGCCGTCAGCGCTTGCGCCCGCTGCGGGCTCTTTGTCTGCGAAGAATGCCGTTCTCTCGACACCACGCTGTGCCCGGCTTGCTTCGCGCGGAGCACCGAGACCGCCGCTGGAAAAACTCCCGACTACGACCCACTGGGTTGGGTATTGGTGCTGATACCGGCCATTGCCGGGTTGATGATGATGTTTCTGCCAGTACCATCAACGGCACTGACAGCCATTGGTTACGTCGCAATGGCATTGACACTCGTTCTCATTGGAATCGATGCAACCAAGAACAAGCAAATGGCCGGGCAATACGTCGTCGGCGCGCTGCTTTTGTGGATGATTGCGTACCCTCTGTACATGCACCGTCGTAGCGCGTGGGGGCGGCCGAAGCGGCTGGCCCTCTCACTCGTAGCAGTCACCTTGCTTCTGGCGGGGTTCTTCGTCCCCGCATTCATTTTTCAGAACTACGCCCAGGTCAATTGCGCACCCACTGGCACCACGCTGGGCGACGGCTACGACTGCAGCATCACTCGCCCGCAGGGCCACGACACCGTCAAAGTCTGCTGGGACCTGGTGATTGATTGCAGCGCTTCGCGCGGCCTGAGCCAAACTTGTGAAGAAGCGCCGCCTTCGAAAATAAGCCGTGTGCACGTGCCGTTCACCAGCTTCGCTTTCAATCAGGCATGCGAGCAGGTGGACCATGCAGAAGTACAGAACGTAAACCTCGAGCTCGTGCCGTAACGGTTACGCACCAGCAGCTCAAATCAACTCCAACGCCTGGGCCACGCTCTCTACGCCCACCACTTCAATCTTCACCGGCTCCATGCGCTTGGCGCTCGAGGCAGGCAAAATCACCCGCTTGAAGCCCATCTTCACCGCTTCGGTCAGCCGCGGCTCCACTTGCGCCACCGCGCGCACTTCGCCCGCCAAACCCACTTCACCCAAAATCAACGTCTGCGCATCAATGGGGCGGTTTCGAAAACTAGAGACCAACGCCGCGCACACCGCCAAGTCGCTCGCCGGCTCAGTCAGCGTCATACCGCCCGCCACGTTGACGAAAATGTCGCAGCCCACCAGCTGAATATCGACCTTCTTCTCGAGCACCGCGGCGAGCAACGCCACGCGGTTGCCGTCAACGCCAATGGCCGTGCGACGCGCCGTGCCGTAACCGGTAGGAGCGACCAACGCCTGCACTTCAACCAGCAGCGGCCGCGTGCCGTTCAGCGTCGACGTCACGATGGAGCCCGCCTGCCCCTTCGGCCGCTCTGACAGAAACAGCGCCGACGGGTCAGGCACTTCAGCCAGCCCTGCGCCCTTCATCTCGAAGACACCGATTTCATTCGTCGAGCCAAAACGGTTTTTGTGCGCACGCAAAATGCGAAAAGGGTGGCCTCGCTCGCCTTCGAAATAAAGCACTGTGTCCACCATGTGCTCGAGCACCCGCGGCCCGGCGATGCTGCCTTCTTTCGTCACGTGGCCAACCAGAAAAGTGGCCACTCCGGTGCGCTTGGCACACGCCATGAAACGGCCTGCCACTTCACGCACCTGCGAAATAGAACCCGGCGCACTGCCCAAGTCGGGCAAAAACATCGTCTGAATCGAGTCAACCACCAGCGCCGCGGGCTTTAATTTTTCCACCTGCGCCAGCACTTTTTCCGCATCGGTCTCGGCATACAAATGCAGCTGCTCACCTTTGATGCCCAAGCGGTCGGCGCGCATTTTGGTTTGTTTGAGCGACTCTTCACCCGACACATAAAGCGTGGGCTGCCGGCGAGAGAGCAAGTCGAGCGCGCCCAACAGCAGCGTCGACTTGCCGATGCCGGGGTCACCTCCGAGCAAAACCATGGAGCCGTCGACGACGCCCCCACCCAACACCCGGTCAAGCTCGGCGATGCCAGTCGGTTGCCGCGCTTCGGCCTGGCCCGTCACTTCGCGCAACA
>JAIBBR010000156.1 GCA_019694575.1 Myxococcaceae bacterium | reverse complement strand
TTCTTGAAGGCATTCTTCGCCTTCGCTCACATTCTCATTCCAATTGCACCTTTTTGCTTAACCTCACCCATTTCTTGGGGTTTTGCCCGATTCAGACATCCTCAAGATGTGTAGGATCATGAGTTTTCCAAAGTTCCAAACTATCCCCCTTCACCAAACCAGGCTGCTGCGATGCGAACTTTGGAACTTTGGAAAATCCGGCACCATCACCCATCGAAAACAGCGTGTTGCCGCGGAATGCGCACCGTGACTTTCACCAGCGGCTTCACCTTGAGCGTGCCGAGCATCGCGGTGTATGGGCGAATGCCAAAGTCGCGTTGATCAATCTCAAAGTTTGCTCCGTGGTGCGTCGCATCGTCAGCGCGCTTGCCCACCACGGCTCTGGCGACACTGCACAACGTCAGCGTGCCTTGAACTTCGTCGTCGGTTAGCGAGGTCGACTTGAACTTGATGCGCGGGTGCCGCCACGCCTTGAGCACCTCGGTGTGCATGTTTTTTTCAATTTCAGCGAAGGCCATGTCGGGCAACAACGACTGGGCGTCGGCGCCGTCTTTGCGCACGCACACCACTTTCAGCGAATCGGCGTTGAACGTCGCAGAGATCTCGTCACCTTCGACTTCGATAGCGAGTTGACCCACGCGAATCTTCAAGTCATGTGCGACCGCAGAAAGCAGCCCGTCTTTGAACGTGTAAACGAGCACTTCGGCGTTTGACGCGTCGAGGTGTGGCATCTGGTTTCACTTGTACTTGCCGAAGCACTCTGGGCTCAAACACTGCACGTGAGAACACGAGTTATCACTGACGATTGTCAGCCGCGAGGGCGATGAGTAAGCCGCCTGTTTATGCACGACCCCAAGCTGGTGGAAGAAGCGTTGAAAGAACTGCCTGTCGACATTGGCAGCAGCCCCCTGTTCAACGGTGATTTGGCACCGGTACCGCGCTCACGCCGCGTGTGGACCACTTACAACTTCGCCGCGCTGTGGATCAGCATGGCCCACTGCATTCCCACTTACATGCTGGCGGGCGGCTTAATCGCTGCGGGCATGAACTGGTGGCAAGCGCTGCTCACCATCACCCTGGGCAATTTGATCGTACTGGTGCCCATTCTGCTCAATGCGCACCCCGGCACGAAATATGGCATTCCCTTTCCCGTGTTGGCCCGAGCGTCATTCGGCACGCAAGGGGCCAATCTTCCCGCGGTGCTGCGCGCCATCGTGGCGTGCGGTTGGTTCGGCATTCAGACATTCATCGGCGGTGAAGCGATCAAAACCTTCGTCGAGGCGCTCTGGCCGGGCTTCGCGCAGCTCGGCGGTAACTTTCAGGTGCTCGGCCTCTCTATGCCCAGCGCGATGACCTTTCTGATCTTCTGGGCGCTCAACATCTTCATCATTTACCGCGGCATGGAGGCGGTGCGCATTTTCGAAAACTGGGCGGCTCCGCTGGTGCTGGTGATGGCGGCGGTGCTGCTGATCTGGGCGGTGAACCGCGCCGGAGGCGTGGGCGCAATGCTGACCCATGAGTCGAAATTTCACACTGCAAGTGAGTTCTGGAAAATCTTCGTGCCCTCGCTCACCGCGATGATCGGCTTTTGGGCCACGCTCTCACTCAACATTCCCGATTTCACCCGTTATGGCCGAGGTCAACGGGAGCAAATGCTGGGGCAAACGCTCGGCTTGCCCACCACCATGCTCGCGTTCTCGGCGATGGGCGTGGTGATTACCAGCGCTTCAAGCGCCATTCTGCACGGCGTCGAGGCGAGCAAGCTGTGGGACCCAGTGGTCATTCTCGCTCACCTCACGTCGAGCACGCCGCCACCCGGTCTCGCCGAGCCCTTAATCGCCTCAGCGGGCACGCGCACCTTGGTGGCGATCATTTCGCTCGTCGGGGTAGGCATCGCCACGCTCTCAGTCAACATCGCGGCCAACGTGGTGAGCCCCGCCAACGACTTTGCCAACCTGGCCCCCAAACACATTTCCTTCAAGACCGGAGGGCTGATCACCGGCCTGCTCGGCATCGCGATGATGCCGTGGAAGTTACTGTCGAGCGCCGAGAGCTACATCTTCAATTGGCTGGTGGGCTATTCGGCTCTGCTCGGGCCGATCGCCGGCATCATGATCGTCGACTATTGGGTGCTGCGAAAAAAGGAGCTCGACGTGCCTGATCTCTACCGGCCCACCGGGCGTTATGCCGGCACCAACTGGGTCGCGGTGGTGGCATTGATTGTCGGCATCTTGCCGAACCTGCCTGGGTTTTTGATCAGCACGCACGTCATGGAACCTGTGCGCACGGTCGCCGGCCAGCAAACGTTTTGGGAGCACTTGTACGTGTACGCATGGTTCACGGGAGTCATCGTCTCGGGCGGTCTGTACGCGCTGCTGTCGAAAGCGAAAACGCAAGGCACCCAAGCAAGCGCTGCCGCGGCGCAGACGACGTAGTAGAGCAGGTGCATGGCCAAGCACCCCGCCGACTGGAAATTAATCGCCACCGAAAACGAGCTCGACTTTCGCATCTTGAAAGTCTCGCAGCTGCGCGTCGCCGACCCGCGCGACGGCTCTGAACACCCGCGCGTGGTGCTCAAAGCGCCCGAATGGGTCAACGTGGTGGCGTACACCAAGGGCGGCGAGGCCATTTTGATTCGCCAGTTTCGCACCGGCACCTGGTCGACCACGTTAGAAATACCCGGCGGCATGGTTGACCAAGGCGAGACCCCGGCCACCGCGGCGGCCCGCGAGCTCGAAGAAGAAACTGGCTACCGCGCAGGCCACTGGGAGCCGCTCGGCGCGCATCACCCCAACCCTGCTCTTCAGGGCAATCAGCTGCACACGTTTTTGGCACTCGATTGCGAGCGGGTGCACGACGGCAAGCAAGACCTCGGCGAAGACATCACCGTCGAGTTGGTGCCGCGCGAAAAGCTGCGCAGCCTGGTCATCACCGGGCAAATCACCCACTCGCTGGTGCTGGCGGCGTTTTATTTAGAATCGCTGCGGCCTGAAGGCGGTGCGCTTTCGACCGCCGACTATTGGAACACGCTTTATTTGAAAGGCGACGACGGTTGGGACAAAGGCGAGCCTTCGCCGCCCATCGCCCGCACGCTGAGGCAAGGCGTTTTGAAGCCAAAAGCCTCCATTGCAGTCATCGGCGCGGGCCGTGGCCACGAGGCGCTGCTCGCCGCTCAGCTCGGCTACCGGGTCACCGCGGTCGACTTCGCACCCGAAGCGGTGAAAGCAATGCTTGCGGCGCGCACCCAAGCCAACGTGCCACTTGAAGTCTTGGAGCGCGACCTCTTCGACTTGCCTCGCACCCACGCCGAAAAATTCGACGCCGTGCTCGAGCACACCTGCTTCTGCGCCATCGACGTGGCCCGCCGCGCTGAATACGCCCAGGCTGTATACAATCTGCTCGCGCCGGGCGGCACACTGCTTGGGCTGTTCTATGCCCACGGCAAAAAGGGCGGCCCCCCGTCGACCACCGACGAAGCCGAAGTGAACCTGCTTTTTTCAAAAGGCTTTGAAATCGTTACGTTAAAGCGCGCGCCCGACAGCTTCGAGAAGCGGGCCGGCCAAGAGCTGGAGTTCGTTTTTCGTAAGAAAGTCAAAGATCTCTGACTTTGCGGGCAACAGTCGGCTTCGCCACATCGACAATCATTTGTTTGCTGCCCCTCACCATTTTTTAACAGGACTCACCCATGCCACGCGTTGAAAACCGCACCCTTCCGGCGAACGAAATGCGTACCCCGACAGCCGAGGGTACCGCCACCGCTCCGGTAGCGCCTCCTTTGGGAGCGACCACACCCAATACTCCGACAGCCCGGCCCGACAATTTCGGCCCCAACGCGGCGAACACCAACACCCTCGCCGCTCCATCTCCACGCCCAGGTGCGCCGGTCGCGAACCGGCCTGACCCGTTCGGCATCGCGGCCACGGTTGCTCCGGCGGCGCCTAGCGTGGGCCTGGTGTTCAACTTGGTGAAAGACGTACCCACCGCCGGGACTTCAGGCTTGGGTAGCTTGGCTCCCACCGGCGTCTCGCAGAAGTTGCCCGCCTCGCTCGACGGCGTCGTGAAGAACGCTGACCAAGCGCTGAATCTGGTGGAGCTCAACGATAGCTTCAACCCGCTCAAGTCTGTCGTTGGGGACTACACCGTCGCTTCTGACGTTTTCACGGGCAAAGGTTTCGTTCCGGTCAAGGCCGCGATTGGGGGTGTCGCCTCGCAACTGCCTGCCGAAGCCGCGGGTGCGTTGGCGCCGCTTCTCAATGCACTGCCCGACATTTCGGTGGTGAAGACGCCGGTGCACCAATTCAACTTGGGCGACCGCATCGGCAATCGCATTGTCTTTTATGGCCGCCAACGTGGTGAAAAAGACGTCATCAAAGTGTCGACCGAGCTGCGCAAAGAAGGCGTGCGCATGTTCAAGCAAATGGTGCACTTCATCAAAGAGTCACAGGGCGGTGCCCCCGAGGCGATTTTAGGTGACGGTGTGGGCGGTTCTACCCACGTGGGCGGCTTTTCGGGCCCGGTGCGCAGCGACTGGCCGGCTGACTATGGCCGTCTCGACGACAACCACCGCTACTACAACGCCAATTTGTTCGGGGTGAATTACCAGAATGGCGTGAGGCTCGAGATTCCGCAGGCGACAAAGTTGGCATACGCCGACAACGCCGACATGTGGGACGCGGTGCTTGGCATGATTGTACCGTTTGCCATCAGCGACCCCGACTCGCGCTACGGCAATTACACTTACAACCCGCTCGACGGCCAAGATCAAGACACGCTGGCTGCTTACGCCAAGTCAGCGGCGACGCTCGACTGGAACACCATCAAGAAAAACCACGGCGCGTTTTACTGCGCTGAAGGTCAGTACATGACGGCCAACATGGGCCCCCAGTCGCGAACCCTGATTAAAAAGAGCCAGTTCGGTGACACGAAATTGGGCGCTTTGATTGAAGAATTCAAACGCGCCCCCGGCCTCACCCGCGAGCACCCTGAAATTGGCTGGAAGCACCTGCTCAACAAGCACCTGATCGACGACAGTATGTATCAGCGCCTGGTCGACACCAACCGCACGGCGATCTACCTCGACTGGGTTCCCGAGAGCGTCGAAGGCTGGCAGAAGTACGAACCCATTGAGCCCAACGGTTTGATCGCCACTCCGATGACCGTTGCCACTTTGGCCTGGTCGCTGCTGCGCCGTTATTTACCGCGCGAGGGCATTTCGACCGCGGTGTCTGCAGAATTGATGAAGGCGTACGAGAAGGGCAACGATCAAGTGAAGGCGGGCGTGAAGACGTTGCTGGGTGGCGCCGAACCGTCGAGCGCCGAGGGTAAAAAAGCCTTGGCCGAGCTGTCGTTCAAGGCTTCGACCGGCGTGCTGGCGGGCATTCTTGATCAAAAAGAGTTGAAGGAAAAACTGACCCAACAAGCCGGTTTTGCCGAGATCACCAACGACGCCGACAAAAAGAAGGTGATCGACATTTACAACGAGTTCTTGGCGGTGCTGCCTACGGTGACCAACCAGGCCGACCTCGACAAGGCGCTGGGCGCAGTCGACGCCAAGCTGCGTTCGCTCGAGGTAGAGCGCTTCTCTATCGACCCCAACAACCCGGGCGATGCAACACACGCTCCCGCCATGATCGGCAAGCGCAAGGGTTTGATGCTGTACACGGCTCCCGCGGCCTACGGCGTGTGGGCGCAGACTCCGTTTCTCGCCGGCACCGGTGACAAGAACGTGATTCAGTACGTGGCTACCGCCATGCACAGCGATCAGGCCAAACCGGGTGTTCCCTAACCGCGGCGACTGACGCCACAAGGCTGCTCTTCCCTCGGGCCGGGCTTCGTGTAGAAGCCTGGCCCTATGTTTTCCATCATCAACGTCTCGAAAGCGTACGGCCCGAAGAAGCTTTTCGAGGACGTCAACGTGGCTTTCTCTCCCGGCCGTCGCTACGGCCTCACCGGCCCCAACGGCGCCGGCAAAACGACTTTCATGAAGATTCTGGCGGGTGACGAAAGCCCCGACACCGGAAGCATCATCAAGCCGAAAAAGTTGGGCATTTTGCGGCAAGATCATTTTCGCTTCGAAGAGTCGCGTGTGCTTGACGTGGTGATGCGCGGCAACGCCGCCTTGTGGGCCGCGATGGAAGAGAAGCAGAAGTTGCTCGACAAGGCTGATCTCACCGAAGACGACGGCAATCGCTTGGGTGAGCTCGAAGGGGTAATCGCCGAAGAAGACGGCTACGTGGCCGAATCTGACGCCGCGGCGTTGCTGCAAGGCTTGGGGGTGGAGCAGGAATTTCACGAGGGCCCGCTCAAAAACCTGCAGGGCGGTCTCAAGCTGCGTGTGCTGCTGGCGCAAGCGCTCTTTGGCAAGCCGCAGGGGTTGTTGCTCGACGAGCCCACCAACCACTTAGACTTAGATTCGATTCGTTGGCTCGAGACGTTTCTGCACGAATACGAAGGCGTGCTGATCACCATTTCTCACGATCGCCACTTCTTGAACGCGATCTGCACGCATATCGCCGACATCGACTATGAGACGATTATCGCGTACCCCGGCGGCTACGACGACATGGTGCGCCAAAAGGCGCAGGTGCGTTCGCGGGTAGAATCAGAGAATTCTGAAAAGCAAAAAAAGATTGCGCAGCTGCAAGACTTCATTGCCCGCTTTCACGCCGGCACCCGCGCTTCGCAAGTGCAGAGCCGCGCCAAGCAAATTGAAAAGCTGAAAATGGAGGACCTGAAGCGTTCAAACATTGCGCGCCCGTTCATCAAGTTCGAGCAAAAGGTGCCCAGCGGCAAACAGACGCTGATGATTGAAGGCATCAGCAAGTCATATGAAGGCGAGCTGATTGTTCCGACCTTCAATGCGCTGGTGACCAAAGGCGAGAAGATCTGCGTCATCGGCAAGAACGGCGTGGGCAAGAGCACGCTGGTGAAGATGATCGCCGGCGCGCTGCCACCCGACACCGGAGAAGTGAAATGGGGTCACCAGGCTTCGGTCGGCTACATGCCGCAAGATCACCACGGGCTGATTCGCAAGGGCTCTACCGCGTTCAACTGGCTGCGCGATCTCGACGTGAAAATGAGCAATGAAGAAATTTCGGGGTTGTTGGGCCGCATGCTCTTTTCGGGCGAAGAGCGCATGAAGCCCACCGACACGCTCTCGGGCGGCGAAACAGTGCGCGTGTTGATGTGCCAGTTGATGCTGCGCAAAGACAACGTGCTCATTCTTGACGAGCCGACCAACCATTTGGACTTGGAATCAATCGCCTCGCTCGCCGAAGGCCTGCAGCGCTATGAGGGCACGGTAATTGTCGTGACGCACGACCAAGAATTGATCAACGAAGTGGCCACGCGCATTTGGGCACCGCGCAAAGGCAAAGAAGTGCTCGACTTCACCGGCAACTTCGAAGAATTCCTCGAGAAGCACGCCGACGTGGCGGCCCATCACCGCTAATGACTCCGAAGTGCGTGCCAGGCGATGCCACCACCGCCGCTCCGTACGAGCAGGCGCTGCAAGGCGCACGTGCGCATGTGCTGCTCACCGACCCGCCGTATTGTCTGCTCACCCGGCGACGAAAAGGCGGCGACGAGCGCGAGCCCAAGGGCCGCAAAATCGACCGCGACCCGGTAGTGCGTTTCGAAGACGTGAAGACATACCGTGGCTTCACCGAAAAGTGGCTCACGCTGGCGGTGTCGCACTTGTCGAATGACGCCACCTTGGTGATCTGGACCAACCTGCTCGGCAAAGAGCCCATTCAAACGGTGGCATCGAAATTGGGTTTTCTCTATTTGCACGGTGAGTACGTGTGGGCCAAGCGCACCCGCGAAGGCAATTCAGGTGAAGAGCTTTTGCGCATGTACGAAGTGGCGTTGGTGTTGTCGCGCGTGCCCAAAGCCGTGCCCAGTCATCATGATCAGGCCCTCGCCTGGGCCGCGGTGGCCGGCTACGACGACGAAGGTGAAGCTGATACCTGGGGCCACCACCCCCACCACAAACCCTTCGGCGTGCTTGAGCCGTTGGTGCGCAACTTCAGCGCTCCGGGTCAACTGGTGTTAGACCCATTTGCAGGCAGCGGTTCAATTCCACTGGCGGCGTTGCGACTGGGCCGCCGCATCGCGTGCATCGAGTTGAAAGAAGACTGGGCGAAGCGAGTCACCGCGCGGCTGGCTGGAGCGTTGTAACCATGGCCCCCGCCCGCGTTGACTTGCCGATCGACGCGCTCCTGCCCCAGCTTACGGAAACACTTCGCCGACAGTCGACCTTGGTGCTCGAAGCGCCTCCGGGCGCTGGCAAGACGACCCGCGTGCCAGGCGCAGTGCTGCCGCTGCTGCCCCCGGGCCAAGAGGTGGTGGTGCTGCAACCGCGCCGGCTCGCGACGCGGTTGGCGGCCACGCGCATCGCCGAAGAAATGGGCGAGCCCGTGGGCCAAACCGTCGGCTACCAAGTGCGGTTTGAAGATGTCTCGAGCCCGCGCACCCGAATTCGTTTCGTCACCGAGGGCATTTTGAGCCGCCGGTTGCTGGGCGACCCGACTTTGAAAAAAGTGGGCGCGGTCATTTTTGACGAATTTCACGAGCGGCATTTGGCGAGTGACATTGGCCTGGCGATGGTGCGCCGGCTGCAGCAAGAGCAGCGCCCTGAGCTGAAGCTGTTGGTCATGTCGGCGACGTTAGACGCAGGGCCCATTGCCCAGTGGCTTGGCCAATGCCCGGTGTTGCGCAGCGAAGGTCGCCGCTTCGACGTGGCCCTTGAACATTTGCCGCAAGAAGACACCCGGCACCTCGACGCGCAAGTCGAAGGTGCGCTGAAGCGGCTGGTGACGGCAGAGCTCGATGGGCATGTGCTGGTGTTTTTGCCCGGTGCGGCAGAAATTCGGCGTGCGCACGAAGCCTGTGCCGAAGTCGCTTCACGGCATCAGTTGGAATTGCACACCTTGCACGGAGAGCTCGCCGCGGCAGAACAAGATCGCGCGTTGCGACCGTCGACGAAGCGCAAGGTGATTTTTTCGACCAACGTGGCAGAAACGTCGGTCACCATCGAAGGCATTGCCGCGGTGATTGATTCTGGCTTGGCGCGCGTGGCTGCACACTCACCATGGTCGGGTATGCCCACGTTGAAGCTCGCCAAGGTGAGCCGGGCTTCAGCCACCCAGCGTGCAGGTCGAGCAGGCCGCACCCGCGCCGGGCGTTGCTTGCGGCTGTACACGAAGAGCGACTTCGAGCAGCGAGCAGCGCTTGAAACTCCAGAAATTCGCCGGGCTGACTTGGCTGAGACAGTGCTCGGCTTGCGCGCGGCGGGGGTAGAAAATCTCTCGGCATTTCCATTCTTCGAAGCACCCGCACCTTCAGCGCTCGAAGCAGCAGACGCCCTGCTGCGGCGGCTTGGAGCCTCTGACGCCAACGGCCAGCTCACCGACATGGGGCGGCGCATTCTTCGTTTTCCGTTGTACCCACGGTTGGGCCGGCTGCTCGCTGAATGCGAAGCGCGCGGGTTGGGCTCGCAAGGCGCGGCCATTGCTTCGCTGCTCGGCGAACGCGACATTCGCACCGAGTCACGCGTGGGCGCCCGCTTAAGCCCCCACGGTCAGCGAGGTGCGACAGTATCGGGCAGCTCAGACGTGCTGGAGCTGCTCGAGCGCTTCGAAAACGGCCGCCAGCATGGGCCGAAAGCCGCCGGGCTCGACACGGCCTCCTTTCACGCCGCCGAGCGAAGCCAGAAGCAGCTGCAGCGCATGCTCGAAAGCCCCTCGGGTTCAGCAGTCGCTGAATCGGCGCGGCAGCAAGCGTTGCTCCAAGCAGTGCTGACGGCGTTTCCTGATCGCGTCGCCAAAAGGCGCAGAGCGAAGTCTGCAGAGGTGCTCTTGTCGGGCGGCGGCTCAGCCACGGTAGATCCAACCTCCGTCGTGCAAGAAGACGAGTGGCTGGTGGCGGTCGACGCAGAAGAGCGAAAAGGCGGCGTGGTGGTGAAGCTCGCCAGCCGTATCGAGCCCGAGTGGCTGCTCGAGCGCTTCGCCGAAGACATCAAAGAGACTGACGGGGTGGCGTGGAACGCGTCGAGCGAGCGCGTGGAACGTCTGGCCCGCATGACGTACGGCGCGCTGGTGCTCGACGAAGTGCGACAGCCGGCGCCTCCCAGCGAAGCGGTGAGCTTAGAGCTGGCGAAGGCCGCCTTGAGCGCGGGCATCGAGCGTTTCGTCGACGCTGAAGCATGGTCGCGGTGGAAAGAGCGCATCGTATTTTTGAAAGGGGCTTTTCCCAACAGCCCCCTGCCCTCGCTCGATGCCGAAGGCGTGAAGCAGGTGCTCGCTCGAGCGTGCGAAGGCAGCCGCAGCTTTTCAGAACTCCGCGCGCTTTCACTGCTCGACATGCTGCAGGCACAGTTGCCGGCTGATCAGGCAAAGATGCTCACGCAGCACGCGCCTGAGCGCCTCACGTTGCCACACGGCCGTTCGCTCGCCATTCACTACGAGCCGGGCAAACCGCCCTGGGTCGAGTCGCGGCTGCAAGACTTCTTCGGGCTCTCGAAAGGCCCCGCGCTGGGCGGAGGCCGCGTGCCGCTGGTGATGCACCTGCTTGCTCCGAATCAGCGTGCGGTGCAGGTCACCACCGACTTGGCGGGCTTTTGGGAGCGCCATTACCCGACGATTCGCAAAGAGCTGATGCGCAAGTACCCGCGCCATTTTTGGCCGGAAGACCCGCTCACGGCGCAACCACCGCCACCCAAGCCCCCGCGGCGCTAACCCGTATCGGTCACCGGGGGGAGAGGGAACACCGCGTGACTTCTGCCGATAACTGAAGAGTTTCGACGCTTTTCAGAATCGGAAAGGAGCCACGCGGTGAAAACAGACTGTAACGTGTCCC